>NZ_JAUBPS010000001.1:0-135968 GCF_036700865.1 Microcoleus sp. S13C4 | reverse complement strand
TGATACCTTCACCTACAGCGTTAGCGACGGGGCTGCGACAGTCCCCGCCACGGTGAATATCAACGTTACTAACAGTCCGCCAACAGCCAATCCCGACCTCTACAACGTCTTGCACGATCGAGTGCTCGCCGGACTTCCAGGAGTTTTATTCAATGACTTCGACTTGGACAAAGACCCTTTAGACACGTTGAGTGCTGCTCTCGTCACAGGGCCGACCAAAGGTAAACTCGTACTCAATCCCAAAGGGGATTTCACCTACACTCCCAACCCAGGCTTTGTAGGCCTTGATACCTTCACCTACAGCGTTAGCGACGGGGCTGCGACAGTCCCCGCCACGGTGAATATCAACGTTACTAACAGTCTGCCACAGCCACAAGCTGATACCTACAGCATCAGTGCGGGAACAGTCCTCAGCGAAATAGTGCCGGGAGTTTTAGGCAACGACTCCGACGCAGATTGGGACACGCTGACTGCTGCGGTGGCGGCAAACGCGACGAAAGGGTCGATCGCCCTCAACAAAGATGGTTCTTTCACTTATACTCCTAACGCTGGCTTTTCTGGAACAGACACATTTACCTACACAGTCAGCGACGGAATAGTTAGCTCGGAACCGGCTACCGTGACTGTCAGCGTCAACAATAACCCGCCTGTGGCGAATTCTGACAGCTATACTACTGCTTTTAATACGGGTCTCAACGTGACTGGTTTGGGAGTGTTAATCAACGATAAAGACCCGGAAAATGACCCGCTGACAGCGATTCTGGTGACAAATCCGGCTACAGGGTCGATCATACTCAACGCCGATGGTTCCTTCAGTTACACTCCCAATACTGGCTTTGCAGGGACAGACTCTTTTACCTACAAGGCTAATGACGGGAAAGCTGATTCTGCGATCGTCACGGCAAGCATTCTTGTAAATACCCCTCCAACTCCAACTCCAACTCCAACTCCAACTCCAACTCCGACTCCAACTCCAACCGGAACTCCAACTCCAACCGGAACTCCGACTCCCACCGGAACTCCGACTCCCACCGGAACTCCGACTCCCACCGGAACTCCGACTCCCACGGAAACTCCGACTCCCACGGAAACTCCAACTCCAACCGGAACTCCGACTCCCACGGAAACTCCGACTCCAACCGGAACTCCGACTCCAACTCCCACCGGAACTCCAACTCCCACCGGAACTCCAACTCCCACCGGAACTCCGACTCCCACGGGAACTCCAACTCCCACGGGAACTCCAACTCCCACCGGAACTCCAACTCCCACCGGAACTCCAACTCCCACGGGAACTCCAACTCCCACGGGAACTCCAACTCCCACCGGAACTCCAACTCCCACGGGAACTCCAACTCCAACCGGAACTCCGACTCCGACTCCCACGGGAACTCCAACTCCAACCGGAACTCCAACTCCAACCGGAACTCCAACTCCCACCGGAACTCCAACTCCCACCGGAACTCCAACTCCCACGGGAACTCCAACTCCCACCGGAACTCCAACTCCCACCGGAACTCCAACTCCCACCGGAACTCCGACTCCCACCGGAACTCCGACTCCCACCGGAACTCCAACTCCCACCGGAACTCCGACTCCCACGGGAACTCCGACTCCGACTCCCACGGGGACTCCGACTCCCACCGGGACTCCGACTCCCACGGGGACTCCGACTCCCACCGGGACTCCGACTCCAACTCCCACGGGAACTCCGACTCCGACTCCCACGGGAACTCCGACTCCCACCGGAACTTTTGTTGACTCTGACAGCGTTCGAGGGGGCGATGCCGATTGCATTTGCGAACAGATTACCCTACCCGCGATCAGTTCGATTCCCGGCCCGAATTCAGTCGATCGCACTTTCAATGGCACTGACGGCGACGACTTCCTCACTGGCAGCAATCTCAACGACGTTATCAGCGGTTTCAACGGCGACGACATTCTGCTGGGCGAAAAAGGCAACGACAATATTTACGGGGGACTGCCCAGCAATATCCCCCTTGGCCCGAATGCAGACAGAGACTTGCTGTTTGGTGGCAGTGGTAATGATTACCTCAACGGCGACGCCGGCGACGATCTCATTTTCGCGGGTAAGGGCGATGATGTGGCGATCGGCGGCAAAGACGATGACTTGATTTGGGGTGACAAAGGCAATGACACTCTGGTTGGGGATCAGGGTAACGACTGCTTGTTTGGAGGCAGTTTTGACCCGTTTAGCCCTGACTCGAATGGACGCGATTTGCTGTTTGGCGCTGCTGGCAACGACTTCTTGAATGGGGGAGATGCTGCGGATACTCTAAGCGGCGGCGAGGGCAATGATACGGTTTATGGCGGCAAGGGCAATGACGTTGTGGTGGGGGGTACTGGCAATGATCGGCTGTGGGGCGATCGCGGCAGTGATAGCATTTGTGGCGACGACGGCGACGATACTATTTTAGGAGACAGTGCGATCAACTTTAACGGCGAGCCTGATTCCCTGTGCGGTGGTGCTGGCAATGATTTGATGTTTGGCAACGGCGGTAGTGACAAGCTATGCGGCGAGGAGGGTAATGATACTCTCTACGGCGGCAAAGGTGACGATTGTCTGATTGGGGGTTTGGGCAATGATATTCTCAGCGGCGGAATGGGGCGCGATCGCTTTGTTTTAACGCCAGGTGAAAGCAGCGATCAAATTACTGATTTCACAAAAGGTGAAGATTTGCTGGTGTTAGCAGGGGGTCTAACTTTTGCTCAACTTAGTATTACCCAAAATGCTAATGCAGCTTTCATCAGGATTGGTCAGAACGGTCAATTGTTGGCTGCTTTAAAGGGAGTGCAAGCTAGTGCGATCGATCTGAATGATTTTACCATCTTCGGGTAAGCATTACATCATTAGCCCTGTCTAGCGTGAATGCCGAGCCTGGTATATAAGTCGATCAAACGCTTGCAATCTTTTAGTTTTTATGTGTGGCCTGCCCTCAAGCAGCGTATTGGGGCGCTCGACCTACTTTACCTGATCCTAGTGGCAGGCGATCGGCAATAAACCTAGTTTACTGCCGATCGCCTGTTAAAAGAAAAAGATTTAAGCATCGCAGCCTGCGAGATTTTAAAGGTTTGAGGGTATTCTTCACCACCTTGACTATCTCGGATACTACGCACCCTAAAGTTTCTTGTTTCCAGGCTCTGCGTCCTATTTAAACTGGAACCAGAGTCGGTTCCAAAGTTGCCACTAATTTGAGATTATACTCATCTTCAAAAGACGGCTTTTTATAATCTAAACTCCAGAGTTCAAGAGCGCAATCGTCTTCGGGATTGAGCGGTTGCAGCCGCAAGTGAAACTCTCGAACTTCCGGGCGGTGTTCGCACTTAAAATCCGAAATTGCGCCAATCTGCCGCCTGTCCAAAGCCACAGCCAACCGCAGAAAAGGATGCAACTTACTCACTAATTCTCGGTAATTTTTAGGAAGAACGATAAAATTTTCGTGCTTCTTTTTCGGAGGATTCTTCCGGTGATAGCGAGCTAAATTAGCAATAACTTCAATCTCTGTTTCAGAGTATCCCAATAACTCACCATTACGAATTAAATAGTAAGAATGCTTGTGGTGCGCCGAATGACTGACGTACAAACCGCAGTTGTGCAAAATCGCGGCCGCCCACAGCAACTCGCGTTCTTCGGCTCCCCAATTGTGCAGAATTCCTTGAGTTTGGTCAAAGAAATTGAGCGCAAAGGCTGCGGTTCTTTCACTTTGTTCTAAATTGACTTGATATTTGTCCGCCATGTGCAGAATGCTGCGCTGGCGAATTGAACTTTGATAGCGCAAGCGGTTTTCAATTAAACCGTGGGCTAGCATCCAGTCAACAATTACGCCTTCTCTCAGAGAGCGATCGCAAACAGTAAGCGATTCCATTCCTAATAGTATCATAGCTTCCTGCAAAATCAAAGCGCCTGCCAGAATAATTTCCGCCCGCTTGTCCGACATTCCTGGAATTGCCAACCTTTCCGAGTAAGAAAGTTTGCGAAAGCGATTGACTAAATCGCGCAAATCTTTTAAACCTAACTGATATCCAGCCAGCGGACTCGGAACAGTTCCGAACTTTTCGCGAGCGTTAATAGCAGCCAGAGTTTCGATGGTTCCAGCAGTGCCAATCAAGCGCAAAGGTTCGCCATCATGGAATTGAGATCGCAATTCCTCGATCGGTCTTTCCAGCGAAATCCGAATATAAGCTTGCAAATAAGCAAACTCCTCCCTAGTAATCGGGTCACTTTTGACAAATTGTCCTGTTAAGCGAACAGCACCAATTTTTGTACTGGTGAGACAGCGAGGCTCAGAACTGTCTCCTAAAATCAACTCCGTAGAACCGCCTCCAATATCAATAATCACCTGAGACTGATTGTTAAACTCCATACCGGAAAGAACGCCCAGATAAATTCTCCGCGCTTCTTCTTGACCGGAAATTAAACTAACATTCAGGTCTAATTCTTCAGCAACTTGTTTGAGAAAATCCCGCCCGTTAGGGGCTTCTCGAACTGCACTCGTAGCAACAGCGATAATTTGTTCAGCATTGAAAGTTTTAGCAATATCTTGAAAACGGCGCAGAGTGGCAAGAGCCCTTTCCATAACCTCTGACTTTAAGCACCCTGTCTTAGCCTCGCAATCGCCTAACCGAACCGTATCTTTTTCTCTAGCAATAATCGTAAACGCGGGTAATTTCGGATCGATGCGCGCCACCACCATGTGAAACGAGTTAGTACCCATATCAATAGCAGCAATAATGCGATTTGACTCCGCAGAAGCAAGTGAATTAACCATTGGAGTGTATCGGGGTTGACAGATATTTATGATTATTTCACGAATCCAGTTAGGCATTCTATTAAATTAGCAAAAATCGGGAAATGCTGACAGGCCAAGACTTTCACCTGTTTGCAATTCTGGCAGAAGTGCGATCGGCATCCGAGATAGTAAGTGATTGTGCCTAAAATTTGATAAAATTTAGAGTTAAAAATCTCAAATCTACAATCGAAATGCTTACAGAGTCCGATCGCCAACCCGAATCCACATTGCTAACCGTCGTGAGGCTTTTGAGATGGGACAAACCAGCAGGAAGGCTCATTTTAATGATTCCAGCCCTCTGGGCCGTCTTTTTAGCAGCAGACGGGAGGCCGCCAACAGCATTGGTGGGTGTGATTGTATTGGGTACCTTAGCCACAAGTGCGGCTGGATGTGTCATCAACGACTTGTGGGATCGCGATATCGATCCCGAAGTAGAAAGAACGCGATCGCGCCCCCTAGCATCCCGGGCCCTCACCGTGCAAACTGGAATAGGAGTCGCATTAATTTCCTTTGCTTGCGCCGCGATTCTCGCTTTTTATCTCAATCCTTTAAGCTTCTGGCTGTGCGTGGCCGCCGTACCAGTAATTATCTGCTATCCGCTGGCAAAAAGATTCTTTCCAGTGCCGCAATTAGTGTTATCAATTGCCTGGGGTTTTGCAGTTTTAATTAGTTGGAGCGCAGCAGTTGACGAATTAGAATTAGCGACTTGGCTGCTGTGGGGAGCAGTCGTGTTTTGGACGATGGGGTTTGATACAGTTTATGCGATGAGCGATCGGGAAGATGATTTGCGTTTAGGGGTGAATTCCAGCGCGATATTTTTCGGGAATAATGCCGCTAATGCTGTAGGTTTTTTCTTTGTTGGTACGGTCGGTTTATTGGCGACAATGGGAATTAATCTGCACTTGCACATTGGTTTTTGGATGGCAATTAGTGCGGCGGCGATTTTGTGGTTTTTGCAGTACAGTCAACTCCGAAAAGCCGATATTCCTAAGCCGATTTATGGTCAAATCTTTCGCCAAAATGTTTGGGTGGGGTTTGTCATATTGGCGGGGATGATTGTTGGGGAGATTTTTTAATTTATTGTAGGGCTTTTCCCGCAGGAAACGGGTGTGAAACTCAAATGATTGAAGTTTGACAGAAGAGGTTCACATCGATTTTAGCCTGAAAGCCTGTGTCTCTCTGCTTTGTATCGAAGTCTCCAACGGCTGCACGATCCTGAAAAAGGGGGATGTGCGATCGCTTATTCCCCCTTTCTCAGCAGTATTATACATAAATGTGCTTAGTTAAATATACTTAGTTATCAATCCAATTAAATTAAAATTTTTACATAAATTAATGAGGCGCAGACTTCTAAAAAATGATATATTTTATTGTTACACAAAATTCGACTCAATTATACTAAATGTTGGTGGATAAAAATAAATAAAAAACGATTGTGACAGGTGAGGCTGCGGCATCTGGCTAAGAAAGAGTGAGTGCCCTTTTTCGCCCAGATTCAGAAGGGTTCTCTATCTTTCAAGAATGCGATATATTCATCCCAAAACTATGAAAAAAATCATCATTGGCATCATGGGGCCGGGCGACAGTGCCACATCAACCGACTTAGAAAACGCCTATCAACTCGGACAACTCATCGCCGAAGCAGGATGGATATTGCTAACTGGCGGTAGAAATGTCGGCGTCATGGATGCCGCCAACAAAGGAGCAAAATCAGCTAACGGTTTAACAGTGGGCATACTTCCGGGGAATGACACTCGCGGCATTTCTGAAGCTGTAGATATTGCCATTGTCACCGATATGGGAAACGCCAGAAATAACATTAACATTCTTTCTTCAGATGTAATAATTGCCTGCGGAATGGGGACGGGTACAGCTTCGGAAATTGCCCTCGCCCTCAAAGCTAACAAACAAGTTATATTGTTAAATCACAGCGCCGAAAGTCAACTTTTTTTTAAAGGTTTAGCACAATTTAACATCTTTGTGGTAAACAATGCTGTAGAGGCTATGAATCAAGCTCGCGAAATCCTAGTAAATTCAAGATGAAACCCAAGATGAGAGTAAGCAAATTCAACTTTTGTGCGATCGGCATTTTCCTGACTTTGGGGATTTTCGTCACTACCAAAGCAGACGGAGGAATTGCACAGTTCACTTTCAGCAAGAAATCCACTCCAAAATTAGCACAAACCCTTCCACCTGCTCCCCCTTCCGCACAGCCTGTTACTGAACAAGAAGCGCCACTTATTCGCAGCGAATCCGTGCCGGATCAAATAGCTTTAGCAACCCATTTGCAGACCATCAAAGCTAGAATGTACGGGGCTTACTGGTGTCCTCACTGTCACACCCAACAAGAACTTTTCGGCAAAGAAGCATTTACCGCCATTACTTACATTGAGTGCGATCCCAGAGGCAAAAATGCTCAACCAGATTTGTGCAAAGCTGCTAATATTAAAGCTTATCCCACTTGGGAAATTCGGGGTAAATATTACACGGGACGGCAATCTTTGGAAAAACTGGCTATTTTATCCGGTTATAAAGGCAGCAGTAATTTTATGCCACCACTTCCCTCTCCTTAAAAATATATTAATTAGTTCGCACTCGCGCACTAAGAAACCAAGTTTTGGAACTGATATTGAGGGTTTTCAGCCATTATAGGACTAAGGCCAACTGTCACGACTAGGGGTTAAATTTTAGGCGGAACTTCCCCTGCAAATATATTTACATAGGCTCGAAATCCTTTCAGCACAAAGGTTTCAATTGTTGAGTGAATAATTTTGTACCCATGTAGATGATTGATATCTGTTTGTGCTCGGCAATTATATTGCATCTACAACAATTGAGCGTGATCGCCTGCGTCAGCTATTACTTATTAATGGGTACAAATTTTTAGCTCAACAGTTGAATTCTTTGTTAAGTGAGAGTTTGAGGACTATTAGTACATTTGTATGGGGGAAGTCCAGTTTAATCAATTGAAGAGCTAGAGTATTTATTGCAGATCCTCTTAAAGGAATGACAATTAATAATTAAATGGGGGCGACAATTTAAAAACCAGGGTAATACTTGTATCACCGTTTAAATGTGCAAAAGCTTAAGTTCTACATATGCTCAAAAAGATAAATCTGATGATGGCCTAAGTGAAGGAAAAATTAGGTATATAAAAATTACAATAGTTCATTATTTTTGTTTTAATTAATCTTTTGCCTGGAATTACCAAATTGACAAAACTCATATTTTTTAGGTAGAGAGCGAACTTTTGAATCATTATAAACGGCCCCCACTTAAGATTGACTGCCTAACAGTTCTTCTGCTACCAATCCTTTCTGAATGGCGAGTACAGCAGCTTGAGTGCGATCGCGCACTTCTAACTTTTGCAAAATCGCGTGTACGTGAACTCGCACTGTACCAGGAGCAATGTACAATATTTGAGCAATTTCCTGATTGCTTTTGCCCCCCGCAACTAAAGCTAAGATTTCCTGTTCCCGCTTCGTCAGGGGATTGTCTAAAACTTCGGATTTTGAGCCACCTTTGACAGGTTCAGGATTAGCAAAAACCGCCCGAATTTCCGCAGTTGCCGCCTGATCCCACCACGAAGCACCCGCCGCTACCGATCGAATTGCCAAAACCAAGGTTTCCGCCGCAATTCCCTTGAGGCAATATCCCTGAGCCCCCGCTGAAATTAACCTTTCAATTAACGATTTTTGGGCGTGAGATGTTAAAATTAAAACCGGAATTGCTGGATGCCGCTGTTTAATTTGGTGGCAAGCTTCTATGCCACCAATTCCCGGCAAACCGACATCGAGAACTACCACATCCGGCAAGTGTTCCTGAGTCAATTCAACCGCCGTTTCCCCATCTTCCGCCTCGGCAATTATTTGCAAGCAATTTTCTTGCTGCAATCGGGTTTGCAGTCCCAACCGAAATAGTTCGTCGTCTTCAACTAGAAGAATTCGCAATGGATAGGCTGGTTTCATTTCTCTGGGATGGCAGGTAGTCTAAATCCAAATAAAGCGCCTAAAGGCAATTTATTTTCTGCCCAAATTATACCGCCGTGGGCGTCAATAATTTGGCGAGATAAGTATAATCCCAACCCCGATCCTTTGGCTTGCCGATCGCTGTGTCCTTGATAAAAACGCTCGAACAACTGGGGCAATTCATCTGCTGTAATTCCCAACCCGCTATCGATAACTTTCACCACCTGATAACTCGAATAAGATTCCATAACAATTTCTACTTTGCCGCCGCGAGGAGAATGATTGATTCCGTTTGTTAACAAATTAACAAAAACGCGCTGGAGTTGCACCGCATCGCCGTTTACCCACAAAGAGCGGCGGAAATCGGACTCTCCGTAACTCATATTAATGTAAACCCGGCGCGCCGCTGATAAATGGATGAGTGTTGCAATTACTTCTTCTGCCAAAGCTACTAAATTTACGGGAGCAAGTTGCAGTTTTAAACCTTCGGCATCGTTGCGGTAAACATCCAGCAGCGTTTCTACTAATTGTAGAGACATTTTGTGCGATCGCGCCATTGTTTCGAGAACTTTTTGCTGACTGGCGGTGACATTCCCAAATTTTGCCTGCTGGAAAGCTTTAATTGTTTCGATCGCCCCCAGCATCGGCGTTTTTAAGTCGTGACTCAAAGTAGAGACAAAATCTTCTCGGATGCTAGCTAGCTGCTGCTGCGACTGCAATTGAGCTTTTGTTTGCGCGATCGCCTCTTCGTACTGCTGGTTGCGATCGCTCAAATATCCCGTCACCCCTAAAGCCAGGACTGCGATCGATCTATTTGCGACAGTGGCTAGGGCGATCGCTTCTCCAGGAGGAACAAACAAATTTAACAGCGTCAAAGCTGCCGATAGCAGCGTAATTTGCAACTTACCCAACCGACTCAATCGCGAATTTGCCAGTAAAATCGGCCCCGTGTACAAATACCCAAACAGATACTCCGACGGCGTAGTAAATTCTAGCGCTGCCACGATCGCAAATAAAGTAGCCAGCGACCACCTTCCCCGCACGTACTTCTCTTGAATTGCCAGGTTTTTTATTGTCAATAAGCTTTTCAACATCCTCAATTAATCCATTTTAAATTTTATATTTACACTCCACTCTCTGCCTTCTACCTTTCTTAAAACTCTCTTGTCTATTGTGGCGCAAAAAAATAGCATTTAGATAGCATCTATATCTGCAAATATAGATTCTGAACACTATCTAAACATTTGTATATTAGTAAATATATAGGACAAAGTAACATAACTTGTAAACATCAATTTATACCTCTCGACTGATTATCAAAAATAATAGCCTTAAGTATAGTAATTAGTAAGAGTCAACCGCATTTTGTGGCTAGTAGAATTCATATATGAGCTTTGCAGAACCACAACTTATCCAAGTTGCCATCCAATTTAACAGCACTTATTGCGGCATGGAATTAAGTGATATACAATTGCCCAGTAGCTGCCAGTGCTTGGGTTAGCAAGAAAAGGGCAAGTAATTCTAGCTAGCGAAAACCCGGTGATATACTACGGAGATTGTATCTTAGCAATAGCATTTAATTCGGCGATCGCTCCCGAACTATATGTTACCTTGAAAAAAACTCACCCGGTTTTGTGGACTTCTTTTAGAAGCCCTTTCCCCAGTAGTGAAGCGTATTTATCCAACCAGGAATTTTTGGCTCAATTATGCTGCAAGGATTAATTCAAATCGCATTAACGCTAATCATTTTAGTAGCGATATCGCCTTTGTTTGGTAAATACATGGCGCGGGTGTATATGGGAGAAAAAACCATCCTCGACCCCGCCATCAAACCTGTAGAACAACTTATCTATAAAGCCAGCAATATCCGTGTTGTTGATTCGATGACAGGTTGGCAGTATGCCCGATCGTTACTCTACAGCAATGTAGCAATGGGCATATTTGTTTTCCTAATTTTAATGCTTCAAGGAGTGCTGCCTTTAAATCCCACCAGTTTAAGCACACCAACCTGGGACACTGCGCTGCACACAACTATTTCATTCCTCACAAATACCGACCAACAGCATTACTCAGGCGAGACAACATTTACTTATCTATCCCAGTTAACTCTGGGATTTGTAATGTTTACCTCAGCCGCCACGGGTTTAGCAGTAGGCATTGCCTTTATTCGGGGATTGACTGGCCGCCCGCTGGGCAACTTTTACATCGATTTAATTCAATCAATCACCAGGATTCTGCTGCCCCTTTCTTTAATAATTGCCTTCCTTTTGCTAATTTCAGGAGTGCCGGAAACCCTAGCAGGTCTGGCAATTGCCCGCACCTTAGAAGGCGGCACGCAAGTAATTGCTCGCGGCCCAGTAGCTCACTTTGAAAGCATCAAACAACTAGGAGAAAATGGCGGCGGATTTTTTGCCATTAACTCGGCTCACCCTTTTGAAAATCCCAACCCTTTTACTAATCTGTTGGAAACACTAGCAATGGTTTCCATTCCAGCAGCTATGATTCACACCTACGGCAGATTTGCCAACAACAAAAAGCAGGGCTGGCTGATTTTTTGGATGGTGTTTGGCATCTACGTTATTTTGATTAGCATTGCAGCATTTGGCGAGTACGGTGGCAACCCTCAAATCAATAATTTACTGGGTGGGCAGCAGCCAAATTTAGAAGGCAAAGAAGTTAGATTTGGCTGGGCAGAAACTGCACTTTGGGCAGTGACTACGACTGGCACAATGTGCGGTGCTGTCAACGGGATGCACGATTCTTTAATGCCTCCCGGTGGTTTTGCTACTCTATTTAATTTGTTTCTGCAAATCGTTTGGGGCGGACAAGGAACGGGAACGGCTTACTTGTTTATTTACTCTATTTTGAGCGTTTTTCTCACCGGATTGATGGTGGGGAGAACGCCGGAATTTTTGGGACGCAAAATTGAAAAACGGGAAATTGTTTTAGCCAGCGTTGTTTTATTAATTCACCCGATCGCAGTTTTAATCCCCGGTGCCATTTCTCTCGCCTTTGCCGACAGTTTGAGCGGCATCAGCAACCCGGGATTTCACGGCATTTCTCAGGTGATGTACGAATACGCTTCGGCGGCGGCTAACAACGGTTCTGGTTTTGAAGGATTGGCAGACTCTCAACCCGCGCCGACAGGAATTTGGTGGAATTTAAGCACCTGTTTTAGTATGCTGTTGGGGCGCTACATTCCCATTATTGCCCTGCTGCTTTTAGCTGACAGCATGACGAACAAACAACTGGTTCCTGAAACAACGGGTACTCTCAGAACAGATTCAGTTTTGTTCACCAGCGTAACCGCAGGAGTAATCATCATTCTGGGCGCACTGACATTTTTCCCAGTTCTAGCTTTAGGGCCAATTGCCGAAGGATATGAAATTAGTAGCGGCAAGTTTGAACCTGCATCGATAACTGCACCCACAACACCTTTAGCAACACCAACTCCTCCACCTCGGTAGCAAAAATTTGTCAACCTCACTCTTTTCTTTCTCTGTGTTCTCTGTGTTCTCTGTGGTTAATTAAAAATCCCCAATCGATATGACCTCTTCCCCTACTCCAGATTCCCCAAAAAAACCTGCTAGAGGCTCTCGCGAGTCTCGCAAGCACACGCCGAAAGCAAATACTAAAGGTCTTTATCAAAGAGCTTTTAAAGAAGCTTTTGTGAAGTTAAACCCGCGGGTGATGCTGAAAAATCCGGTGATGTTTGTGGTGTGGGTTGGCACAATTGTGACTGCATTATTAACGATCGACCCTACGCTGTTCGGCCCGGTTCCCGGCGAAAATCAGAGCGTTTTCAACGGTTTAGTCACGTTTATTTTGTTCTTCACTTTGGTATTTGCTAATTTTGCCGAAGCGGTAGCAGAAGGACGCGGCAAAGCGCAAGCAGATGCGCTGCGATCGACCAAAGCCGACACAACAGCCCGCAAACTCCTACCAGACGGTTCAATTCAAGAAGTTAGTTCGACATCCCTGAGACGCGGCGACCAAATTAAAGTGATCGCAGGCGATGTCATTCCTTCCGACGGCGAAGTGATTGCAGGCGTTGCATCTGTAGACGAATCTGCGATCACCGGCGAATCCGCGCCAGTGCTCAAGGAACCGGGTTCGGACATCGCCAGTTCCGTTACCGGCGGGACGCGCATCCTCTCTGACGAATTGACGCTGCGGGTGATGGCCGACCCGGGTAAGGGGTTTTTGGACAGGATGATCGCGCTGGTAGAGGGCGCAGAACGATCGAAGACGCCGAACGAGATCGCGCTGACGGTGCTGCTGGCAGTGCTGACGCTGGTGTTTTTGATTGTGGTGTCAACGATTCCGCCCGTGGGAAATTACGTTAAAACCCCTGTGGGCGTGGTAACGCTGATTTCGCTGCTGGTGGCGCTGATCCCAACAACCATTGGAGGTTTGCTGAGCGCGATCGGGATTGCGGGAATGGATCGCGTCGCTCAGTTTAACGTGATAGCAACCTCTGGACGCGCCGTGGAGGCTTGCGGCGACGTGAATACGCTGATTTTGGACAAAACGGGGACGATCACGCTGGGGAACCGCTTGGCGGAGGAGTTTATTCCGGTCAACGGTCATTCACTGCAAGAAGTGGCGCAGGTAGCACTCACTGCGAGCGTGTTTGACGATACTCCAGAGGGAAAGTCGATCGTCCGTTTGGCTCAGAATTTGGGCGCACAGGTGGATTTCGATCGCCAAAACGCTCAAGGAGCCGAAGGAATTGATTTTTCGGCAAAAACCCGGATGTCTGGCACAGATTTGGCCAATGGTACGGAGGTTCGCAAGGGTGCGGTGGATGCGGTAAAGGGTTTTGTGCGATCGCGCGGCGGCAATTTCGGCCCCGATCTCGATGAAGCTTACGAGCGGGTTTCGCGCTTGGGAGGCACACCTTTAGGCGTTTGTCAAGGCGACGACACCTACGGCATTATCTATTTAAAAGATGTCATCAAACCGGGGATTCGCGATCGATTTGACCAACTGCGAAAAATGGGAATTCGCACCATCATGCTTACCGGAGATAACAGAATTACTGCCTCAGTAATTGCCGATGAAGCAGGCGTTGACGACTTCATTGCCGAAGCAACTCCCGAGGACAAAATCGACGTAATTCGGAAGCAACAAGCAGAAGGCAAATTAGTAGCAATGACCGGAGACGGAACCAACGACGCACCCGCACTAGCGCAAGCAAACGTAGGACTCGCGATGAATTCGGGAACCCAAGCAGCGAAAGAAGCTGCAAACATGGTGGACTTAGATTCCGACCCCACCAAACTAATTGATTTAGTTACAATTGGCAAACAATTGCTGATTACTCGCGGCGCGCTGACTACGTTTTCCCTAGCCAACGACATTGCCAAATATTTTGCAATTATTCCCGCAATATTTGCCCCCGTTGGCGCTTTAAACATCATGGGTTTAGCCAGCGGTCAGTCGGCGGTTTTGTCGGCATTAGTTTACAATGCTTTGATTATTCCCGCTTTGATTCCGCTAGCATTAACCGGGGTTAAATTTCGACCATTGAGTGCCAATCAACTGTTGCAGCGGAACATTTTAATCTACGGATTTGGCGGGGCAGTTGCGCCGTTTGTTGCCATCAAAATTATTGATGTTTTGATTACTGCCGTTGGGTTAGCATAGAGGTTCGGCAGCGAATCTTGTAACCGTTTAAACGGATTTAAGGGATACAATGGAGAGCGAAAAAAGGAAGGTTAATTAAAAGATAGTTGCTGCAGTTTTTAATCACTTTAAGGGACAAATAGGAGTAATCATGAAACGTAACGATTTGCTTAATGATATTTTGCCCAGGGATTTTCAAGAAACCGTTGAGTTAGCACAAATGCTTTGGCAGCGCCACCCAATACCAGTGCAGCTATTTCTGGCAATGTGTTTTAATTTAATAATTGCCCCGGCTGTTTATGCGGCTGCGGACGAAGGTTTGACTAAAAAAGCTGCGTGGGGTTTAAGTCTTTTGGGTTTGGTGATTGTCGGACTAGCAGTTTATTTGTTTGTCGTAATTTTTCAGCCGGAAAGATTTTAGGTCAATTATGTATGGTATACCCATAAGCACCTTAGCCTACGGTTAATGTAGGTACTTATGGGCGCACCTAATTATGTAGGTAGCGTGTCAAAGGACTTTTTGCGTCCAGGACTATCATCAACAAACAATTAGTTAAGTGAGGTAATTTATGAGAGAATTAATTAGAGCAATTCGCGTGACTTTAGTTTTGTGGGGCATCACCGCAATTATTTATCCCTTGATATTGCTAGTAATCGGCCAACTTGCTTTTAATTCGCAGGCAAACGGCAGCTTAATTACTAAGCAAGGAGTTGTCGTGGGTTCCTCGTTAATCGGTCAACCTTTCAGCTCGGATAAATATTTTTGGAGTCGTCCCAGCACCACAAATTACAGCAGCTTTGCGACAGAAAATTACGACCCCACAAAGGGAGAAAATATCAGTCAAAAAACAGGTGTTTCCGGAGCTAGTAACCTGGCTCCCAGCAACTCGGATTTGCTGAAGCGAGGTAATGAAAAAGATGGTTTTCAAGGGGTGCAAGTTGAATTAGACCGTCTCAACAAAGCTGGTATCAAACCGACTGCTGATTTAGTCTACACCTCTGGTTCTAGCCTCGATCCGCACATTAGCGTAGAGGCAGCTCGATCGCAAACTCAGCGGATAGCAATGGTGCGATCGCTCAATCTCAATCAAGTAGAAATGTTGGTATCCAAAAATACAGATGGCAGATTTCTCGGCATTTTCGGCGAACCGGGAGTTAACGTCCTCAAACTGAATTTGGCTCTCGACAGTTTACAATAGTTTACAACAGTCGGCAGTCATCGGTCATAAACTGACTGATGACTGGAGATTGACTAACTACCCACTACTCAGCTATGATTCACTCTAGCGAACTTACCAAGAATCCAGACGCGGTTTACGCCCAACCGAACCGCACTTACGATCGCACCCCCCGCCGGGGAAAGCACAAAATATTTATCGGCATGGCCCCCGGTGTCGGCAAAACGTTCCGAATGCTGGAAGAAGGGCACAGGCTCAAATCTGAAGGCATTGATGTGGTAATTGGACTGTTAGAAACTCACGGGCGAAAAGAGACAGCAGCTAAAGGGGAAGGACTAGAAATAGTTCCCAAAAAACAAATGCTACGCGGCGAAAAAATTCTCACCGAAATGGATACGGGTGCTGTCATAGAACGCCGTCCTCAATTAGCATTAATAGACGAACTGGCTCATACAAACATTCCGGGTTCTCTGCGAGAAAAACGATATCAAGATGTCGAAGAAGTTCTCAATGCTGGAATTGATGTTTTCTCCACCCTCAACATTCAACACATTGAAAGTCTCAACGATTTAGTAGCTCGAATTACCGGAGTTGTAGTGCGAGAGCGAGTGCCAGATCGCGTCCTCGAAGCTGCTGACGAAATAGTCGTTGTTGATGTCACGCCGGAAACTTTAGAAGAAAGGTTGCTGGAAGGCAAAATTTATGCTCCCGAAAAAATTGAACAATCTTTAGAAAACTTTTTCCAGCGCCGTCATTTAATTGCTTTGCGAGAACTCGCCCTGCGAGAAGTAGCAGACAATGTTGAAGACGACGCAGCAACTTTAAAAGGTCAATCTTGCAACATTCACGAACGAGTATTAGTGTGCCTCTCGACTTATCCGAATTCCTTGCAACTGCTGCGACGGGGTGGGAGAATTTCTAGCTACATGAATGCCCCATTTTACGCTCTTTTTGTCGATAATCCCGATCGGTTTTTAACAAAAGCCGAAAGCTTGCACGTTGAAACTTGCCAAAAGCTTTGTCAAGAATTTAACGGGCAATTTCTGCGGGTGGAGAGTCCGAACATAGCTAAAGCAATTTCCGATGTAGCTAAAGAGTATCGCATTACTCAAATTGTGATCGGCGAAAGCCAGCAATCCCGCTGGAAATTGCTACTGCGGGGTTCTTTGACTCAACAGTTAGTGCGATCGCTCAAACACGTAGATTTGCATATCATCGCTACCGAAAAAAGTGGTCTTTCTAATTAATTATTAGTCCTCAGTCATTAGTCATTAGTCATTAGTTATTAGTCAGATGAATGCAATAAACAATTCTCAGCGATTGTAAGTCACGGAGTTTACTGGTTCCAAAGCCAAAGCCCGCAGCAGCAGGCTAGAAGCATAAGCATTTTGGTATAACAACTGCAACTTTCGGAGGAGAGGTGAATCTAGCGGGTGGTGGATGCCGCAGAAGCTTTTATGTGTAAAAATCGCACTTGGTAAACCTGATTAAAAGTGCGATCGCTCCTGTGGATAATTACATTCTCAACTTGCTAGTTATTGGTATCCTCCTGCTGACCGTCACCTTGGGTTCGGGATGGATTTCGCGATTGCCTATATCTTATGCCTTAATTTATCTAATTGTCGGTATCGGATTGGGGCCCTACGGCGTCAAGCTGATTGAATTGCGTCCCGAAGCTCAACTTTTAGAAAGACTCACAGAATTTGTAGTTATTGTTTCTCTGTTCAGTTGCGGCTTAAAAATGAATCGCCCGCTGCAACTTTGGGCCTGGAATTCCACAGCGCGGCTGATCGGTTTTTTAATGCCAATTTCGATTTTTGCTGTTGCTGCGATCGGTCATTGGTTTGTGAAATTAGATTGGGGTCCGGCGATTTTATTAGGAGCAATTCTCGCTCCCACCGATCCAGTTTTAGCCTCAGAAGTTCAGTTAGCTGATATAGACGATCGCGATGAATTGCGCTTTGGTTTAACATCCGAAGGCGGTTTGAACGATGCTTTAGCTTTTCCTTTTGTTTATTTCGGCATTTATGCGCTAAAAGATAACAACTGGCAGAACTGGTTTTCGCAGTGGGTAGCAGTTGACTTGATTTGGGCGATCGCCGCAGGTATCGTTATGGGAATTATAGTAGCTAAAGCCGTCACCTGGATCGATCGCCAACTCCAACGCTATCGACCGGCCGATCAATTAATGGAAGATTTCATTGCTCTGAGCACAATTCTGCTCACATATTCCCTGACAGAAGTAGTCAACGGCTACGGATTTCTCGCAGTTTTTGTAGCAGGAATTGTGGGGCAGCGGAGTTACCACAACCCAGAGAAACCGCTTTCCCAACTGCACTTTACGGAGCGCATTGAAAAGTTAATGGAAGTAGCAACTATTTTACTATTAGGTTCACTTTTGCGCTTAGAGCCTATGTTGGTCTATGGAGGATACTCCCTCTTAGTAGCTGGATTGTTGATTTTTTTAATCCGGCCTGTGGGAGCTTGGATTAGTACGATCGGCAGTCCTTTACATCCCGCCAGCCGCTGGCTGTGCGGGTGGTTCGGCATTCGTGGTGTCGGTTCTATCTATTATCTTACCTATGCTTTCGGTCACGGTTTGAAAGGCGAAATCGGCGAAAAAATTGCCTGGATTACCTTTACAACAATCATAATTTCTGTGGTTTTGCACGGCATTACTTCTACCCCTCTAATGAACTGGTACGAACGCCGAATCAAACCTAAAGTACCGGATTTAATTTAATTCAGTAAGGTGCGTGACTTTAATAGTCCTGGACGCAACTGTCACCCTACAATCGACTTGTAGGGTGCGTCAGGCGAAGGTAAGGATTCAGGTCATGTGAAAAGCAGTAAAACCTATACGGTGTAACCATTTGATCGAATAATCATCAAATATCCATTCTTATTAAGAAACCCTGAAAGCTTTTATTTTCGTACCTATTGAGAATCAAGCTGTTGATTTAGCGAAGGCTTTAATTCTAGAAGTCCTTCTGTGACTACGTTTCAGATACCTGAATCCTTACAGGCGAAGTTCTCTAACGGCGATCGGGAATTTCGGGAGGTGACGCATCTTACTATACAATCTAAAATCGACTTGTAGGGTGCGTCAGGCGAAGTTCTCTAACGACACCGAAAGAAAAGAAGATTATAATTTTTTCTATAATTCTAATATAAACGTTCGCGGAATCAAACATGGATCGATTTGAATTTCAGCTAGCAATGCTGCAAAAAGGAGCAGAGGAACTAGAGACAAAAATAGCTAACTTCACAACAATTATAATGCAATTAAAAAGTACGGCAATTACCATTTGGGTAGCGTTGATTGGTTGGGTTTTTACAAGCAAAATAGATGCGTTGGTTCCCCTAGGATACGTTATAATTTTGGGTTTCTGGTTTTTAGAAGCTACCTACTGGAAGGTGCAATTTTATTACATACAAAGAGTCCATGCAATTACCGAATTCTTGAATAATGAAAGTGCCTTAGATGAAAGTTTTAATGCTCGCTCAATTCCGGAAGGTTTTGTGCACCCGCTCGGTTCATTAAAAACAATTAAAATGCCTTCTTTATGGAGAGCTATCTGCGCTCCATCAATCTATATTTTTTATACCTTTTTGTTTGTTGTTAATTCGATCGTTTGGTTAATAACTCTTAAAACAGCCCTCTAACTGGGTAAGCTCCCAATGTGCGAGCGACCAGACAATATCTGCCATCCCAACTAACTAAAAGTGTAAATTGGAGGTTCAATTTGCTTGCTACTCCAAAAAACGGTTGCTTTTTGTATCGTTTGGGTTAAGAGTTCGCCTGTTCTCTCCTCAATACTCTGTTGGTTATTTTCAAATAACCAGAACTGTTCGCGCTCAACTTCTACTACGACAGCAACCTCTTATATTCAGGACTTAGGCAACTGGCATACTCAAATCAAGCTGTAGGGTGCGTCAGGTGAATTTTTAGAACAATTATTGAGGGTTTGAAAATCTGACGCATCTTACTAATTGTGACTATTTCCAATTTTAAAAGGACACGACAATGCAGTCCTTACCCGCAGCTAAACAGGTTTCACCCCAACTAATAAAGCGAGTTCCCGCCACTTCCAATAACAGTCTGCATCTGTAAAACCAATTTCTCTAAACCAGCGCAGTTGCGTTTCGACATCGAGCAATTTATTAGACGGATCGTCGGGCGAATCGCTAATACCGATCGCCTCTCGAAATTTCTCGTGCAAAGCCGGAGTTGCTGACGCTACGTGCTCCAAATTGCAAAAGATGCCTCCCGGTTCCAAAAGCTCGAAAATCTCAGTGTAAAGCGAACGTTTGCGATCGTCTATTACGTGATGAATCGCAAAACTAGAAACAACCGCATCAAATTTGCCCAAATCCGGTAGCGATTCGTCAAAATTGTGCTCGATTACCGTGACTTTCGGGTCATCCGCAAAGCGAATTCTGGCTTTTTCCAGCATTGTCGGCGAAAAGTCGATCGCCACACATTCAACATTTGGCCGATCGCACTTAAGCAGACCCAGCAACCGCCCGTCTCCCGTGCCCACATCCAGAATTCGCTTAACATTTTTCGGCACTTCCTCCAACAAAACCGCTTCACCTTCAGTGCGGTGAGGAATTCCATCAGCTTTAGCAAGATACCACAAAGCGTGTTCCGCCGAAGTCCAAAGATTCACTTGACTCATATTTTTTCAACTCTCATAAACCTCGCCATTTTTGCGAGTAAAAATCCAACTATTCCCGTTAGCTTTCGCAATTAGATCGTCATCGGGATATTCGGCACTATCTCCGGGAGTGCGATCGCCAATTTCGAGATAAACAACATCTGCATCCGAGCGGTTGACTAAATGGTGTCCGTCTGGATCCCCCGCCGGAAACCCCGCCGCCATACCCGGTTTCAGCACTTGCTCTCCCGAATTTGTAATCAGAGTAACTTCCCCTTCCAGAACATAGATTAACTCATCTTGCCGAGTGTGCCAATGCCTGAGAGCAGAACAACTTCCCGGCGCAAGTCTCACCAAATTTACCCCAAAATTCTTCAACCCGGCAGCATTGCCCAAGCGTTTTTTAACTCTCCCGGCAACAGCAGATTGGAATTGCTGAGGGTACTTGGAACCCGTAATTTCCGGCACATTTTTAGGATCGATAATCATAAAACATTCCTTTCACCAATTGCCCACTCTTATCCAAAAAAATTAAGCTATCCCAAAGGTTTCAAAGTAGTAGGATTTTCCCGAATCGGTTTAATAAAACGGCTGTTCGCCCGCACGAAACAATTACCCTTATCCGTTGAAATCGGCAGCCAAGGTTTGCCCTGAGAGTCAGCAATCATAATTTGATTGGCATTATTTCCTGTCACCGCTTGCAATCGTTTTCCGCGCCGAAACGTAGTCACGACAGGCCACTGGGAAACATTGTGTTTATTTCTTTCAAACAACTCAGCAGGCGCATCCAAAGCGTCTACAGAGATCGATCGAAATCTCTGAGCCATCCGGCAATTCAACCCTTGAGAATCTGAGTCAACAACCACCCAATTTACCTGTCTGTTCCCCCGCTGTCTCGCAGGTGGCACCGGATAATCCCCT
Source organism: Microcoleus sp. S13C4 (assembly GCF_036700865.1). Classification (NCBI taxonomy): domain Bacteria; kingdom Bacillati; phylum Cyanobacteriota; class Cyanophyceae; order Oscillatoriales; family Microcoleaceae; genus Microcoleus; species Microcoleus sp. S13C4. The sequence continues at coordinate 114,801 of NZ_JAUBPS010000001.1, read as the reverse complement.
TGCTGGTTAGCAACAGGTATTGCTGAGGCTAAATTAGCCCCTATTCCTAAAATCCAAGCCGCTGCCAGAAAGACAATTCTAATTTCTGCTTTCATTGCTACCACAAATCATTTAATTCGAGCTAATTACAATTTTATAGTACCTGCCAGATCCCCGTCATTCCGGCATCCCACCTCCGACAGTTCCCGGAACTCATTAAGAATGTGTTATAAATATTGAGATTCATTAAGAAATATTGCTCAAATGCTCCTTTCCCCCTCTGGCACCAGCAAACTCAAAGAATCTTTAAAAGAAAAAGTATTCTTTGGGAATGAGCCAACCCCCGAGCTCATAGCTATCTTACTGATTTACTTCGTCCAAGGCATTCTCGGACTCGCCCGCTTAGCCGTCAGCTTCTTCCTCAAAGACGAACTCGGCATGAGTCCCGCCGAAGTCTCGGCAATGCTGGGTGTCGTCGCCCTGCCTTGGATTATCAAACCCGTGTTCGGCTTCATGTCCGACGGCTTGCCGATATTCGGCTACCGCAGACGCCCTTACATCGTCCTCTCCGGGCTGCTGGGAACCTCAGCATGGGTGGGCCTCGCAACAATTGTACACACACCGCTTGCCGCTACAGGCGCGATCGCCCTGAGTTCCCTCTCCCTCGCCGTCAGCGACGTAATCGCCGACTCCCTGGTAGTCGAAAGGGCCAGAAAAGAATCCGTTACCGACGCCGGTTCCCTACAATCCTTGTCTTGGGGCGCTGCAGCCCTCGGCGGACTAATTACCGCCTACCTCAGCGGTTCCCTGCTGCAACACTTCAGCACCCACACAATATTTTTAATCACCGCATCTTTCCCGCTAATTGTATCAGCAACAGCTTGGTTAATTGCCGAAGAAAAAACCAACAAAAGAACAGACTTTGAAGCTGTCAAAGACCAACTAAAACAACTGCGGCAAGCTGTTACCCAAAAAACAATTTGGCTGCCCACCGCCTTTCTCTTCATCTTGCAAGCCACCCCAAGCTCTGACTCCGCCTTCTTCTTTTTCACCACCAACGAATTAGGCTTTCCACCAGAATTTCTCGGCCGAGTGCGCCTCGTTACCAGCATTGCCGCCCTCGCCGGCGTGTGGCTGTTTCAACGCTTCCTCAAAACAGTTCCCTTTCGAGTAATTTTTGGCTGGTCAACTGTCATTGCGACTGCTTTGGGCATGACTACTTTATTATTAGTAACTCATGCCAACCGAGCTTTAGGAATTGACGATCAATGGTTCAGCATCGGAGACAGCCTGATCCTGACAGTAATCGGACAAATTGCTTATATGCCGATACTGGTACTCTCCGCCCGGTTGTGTCCCAGAGGCGTCGAAGCAACTTTATTTGCCGTGCTGATGTCAGTCACTAACTTAGCAGGACTTATTTCCCACGAAGGTGGTGCACTTTTGACCCACTTGCTAGGAATTACCGATCGCAATTTCGATAACCTCTGGCTGCTAATTGTCATCACAAACCTGTCCACACTTCTGCCACTACCGTTCTTAAATTGGTTGCCCGCCGATAGTACAGAAAGCGGCGATCCAAACAATCAAAAGTCTCTTCCCGTATTAGAACCAGAAATGGGCAGTTCCAAACCAGGCGGACAGCATTTCATGCCCGAATACTTTCCCGACTTAGTACCGACAGTAAGGTCACAAAGCCGCACCGCAGACAGCAAATAAAGGAAGGCACACACGGATACACGGATGAATTTAACTGTGTATCCCCATTCTCCGACTTTCCTTCTCTCTGCGTGCTCTGTGTTCTCTGCGGTTAAAAAATTCGCTCCCGTAACACCAATGCAAAAATTACAACTTTCCGAACCTCAAACAGCCGCCCCAAACCAATCATACGATCGCACAGACTGGCAGCGCGGCTACGAATCCCAACCCAACGAATCCGACTACTGGATTGACGACATAGAAGGCGAAATCCCCGCCGGGTTGCAAGGCACATTCTTTCGCAACGGGCCAGGATTATTGGATGTCAGCGGCCAGCGCATCCACCACCCGTTTGACGGCGACGGGATGATTTGTGCGATCGCAATATCTGAAGGCCGCGCCCATTTCCGCAACCGATTCATACACACAGAAGGCTATCTCGCCGAACAAAAAGCCGGAAAAATTCTCCACCGAGGCGTTTTTGGCACACAGAAACCGGGGGGCTGGCTAGCCAACATCTTTGATGTCAAACTCAAAAACATTGCCAACACCAACATCATTTATTGGGGCGACAAACTGCTAGCACTTTGGGAAGGAGCACAACCCTACAGACTCGACCCCCGCACCCTAGACACGCTCGGCTTAGACACCCTAGACGGCGTTTTACAACCCGGTGAAGCCTTCGCCGCCCACCCGAGAATCGAAAAAGGGAAAAATGGCAAAGGAGACAGATTAGTAAACTTTTCTGTCAAGCCGGGTTTGTCGAGTACCATCACGATTTACGAATTCGACGAAAGCGGCAAACTTTTGCAGCGTCACGCCCATGCAATACCGGGTTTTGCCTTCCTGCACGACATGGTAATTACCCCGAATTACTGCATATTCTTCCAAAATCCAGTCAGCTTCAATCCGCTGCTTTTCGTGTTAGGATTTCGGAGTGCATCCCAGTGCATTCAATTTTCGCCAAACAAGCCAACGCAAGCAATTTTAATTCCCCGCAACGGCACTGACGAGGTAAAGATATTAGAAACTGAACCTTGTTTTGTTTTCCACCACTGCAACGCATGGGAAGAAGGAGACGAAGTTTTTGTTGACTCAGTTTGTTACGAATCATTTCCCACTGTAGAGGCGGACGGCGATTTTCGCGAGGTTGATTTTGAGAGCGTTCCCGCGGGAGAATTGTGGCGCTTTAAGTTAAATTTGCAAGACAAAACCGTGCAGCATCAAGTTGTTGAAACTCGGTGCTGCGAGTTTCCAACTTTGCATCCCAATAATGTCGGACAACCTTACCGATATCTTTACATCGGTGCTGCTGATGCTCCCACGGGAAATGCTCCTTTGCAAGCTATCCTCAAAATGGATTTCGTGACTGGTGAAAGGCAAATTTGGAGTGCGGCGCCGCGCGGTTTTGCGGGGGAACCGGTATTTGTTCTCCGTCCCGATGCTGTTGCTGAGGATGACGGCTGGCTGCTGCTTTTAATGTATGATGCAGCTAATCATCGATCGACCTTAGTGATTTTAGATGCTCGCGACATCACCAAAGGGCCCCTAGCGCGCTTGCATTTAAAACAGCACATTCCCTACGGCTTGCACGGAAGTTTCACACCAAATGTATTGCTTCCTATCGGTTCGTAGTTGCCCGTTGATTCGCCTGGTTCTTGCGCCGATGATCGCCACAGCCAGCCGGGGGTTTTCAACCCCCGGCTCACAGCGAAAGTCCTCTTTTAGAGGACTAAAACCCACATTTATTCTCGATCGAGTTTCTTTAGTCGGTTTTAACCGACTTTAGCTATGAGCCAGGGGTTTAAACCCCTGGCGGACTGCGGCGAATGCTAACAACTATTCAATATGTAAAATATCCATAATAAATGCAAACTGTTAACAAATTTCATCTCAAAAAAATACTTATTTTAATTTGCAGTCTGGTCGTAATTTTGGCAATTATCTTATCTATTTACTCTCACAATGCTAACGCCCAAGAGCCTTACAAGCCCTCTCCAGAAAGCGCTGTAGCGTCCAAAGGCTTGGTTGAGGTCAAAATGACAGTAATTGCCGTTGATCCCATTAAAAATGAATTAGAAGCCCGCTTGCAGTTTGAACTCAAAGGTATCTATAAAAAAGGGCCAACTTACCCGGCTCAAGACTTGTTAATGACAGTTAACGGCGCAAATGTACAGGATTCGGAAATTACCTTTAAAGAAGGCAAACCGATGATTGTTCCTGCATTGAAGTTTAACTTAGTCAAAGGAAAAATTAACAATTACCCGTTTGACAGGCACATTGCTAAAGTTGCTATTTCGCTCGACCCGCTGCCTTCAATTGGTAAAAAGTTTGCTCCATTTGAACTCAATCCCGTGCCGCTGGAATTTAATTTTCATGCCGACGTTCCCGGTTTCGACATCAGTTATAGACCGATGGAAGAGAATTCGTCTATATTTATTTATATCGATGTTTCTGCAACTCGATCAATCCCGGTAAAATTCTTTGCCTTAGTGATTATTGTCATCATGTGGGTGCTGTCAACTATGGCGCTTTTGCTAGCATTGAAAGTGATGAAATCGGGCAAGTTGCCGGAAGTCGGAATGCTGAGTTGGACTGCTGTGATGCTGTTTGCTTTTCCCGCTATTCGCAATGCTCAACCGGGGGTGCCTCCGGTGGGAACTGCCAGCGATTTCCTTTCGTTTTTTTGGACGGAAATTATTGTTGTGGTGGCGTTGGTGATTATCGGTAGTTGTTGGTTGAAGCGGTATCATCCGCCAACGGAATGATTTTAGATTTTAGATTTGAATAATTCACCCCAGAGATAAATCAGGGGGCTTTTACTCTGGATACTTTCAATTAACAGCCAACCGTCAACAGTGAACTAAATTCAAAAATTCACTTTTTGACTTCCAAATTTTCAATATCTTTTGCGGGTACTCCCAAACCTCGCAAAATAGTAAAAGCCATAATTCGATATCCCGACGCATTGGGGTGAACTCCATCGGCGGCTAACAAATTTAGAGTCTTGCCCGCGTGTTTTTGATACGTGCCGATAACTTCCCGAAAAGGTGCATTTAAATCAATAAACAAGCACTGATTCTGCAACGCAATTTCTCGCATCGCGGCAATATACTCTTGCAACCTGCGATTTTCTGGGCCGTCGAGAATTTCGCCGATAGGAGTAGGAGAAAGCAGTACAACTCGAATTCCTGCCGCTTTTGCCGCCAGCACCATTTGAGTTATTTTCTCGCGATATTGTGCCAGTGGCACTCCCGTGGGCAACTTGCCTTGCGGATAAAACCGCAGGTTTTGGAAGTCGAAGAAAGCGTGCCAAACGTCATTGACTCCGACATTAATCATCACTAAATCTGGCTTTTGGTCGATCGCATCTTTTTGGAATCGCGCTTGCATATCAGTCGCCTTGTTACCGGAAATTCCGGCGTTGACGATTTCGATTTTGCGATCGGGATAAAGGGCATTCAGATAGCGTTGCAGCAGCCAAACGTAGCCTCCGGGGTATTTCCCGGCCTCGGTGATGCTGTCGCCCACTGTCACAATTTTGCGCTTGCCGACGAGCACGTTTTGGATTTCTGGTGGTGGCGTTGCTTCGGATACGGATTCTTTAAACACGGGAATTAAGGAGTGAGGAATGTTGAAGGCGATAACAGCAGCAATTACTGCGATGGCAAGTCTGATTAAAACTTGCCTCAGCCGGGATTTGGGACGGGGCGATTCCCTTCGGGATAGCTTCGCTTGACGCGCATTTGCAGACATTATGCAGTTTTTTACTCAAAGTCTAACTATTTATGTCTGCAATAATATTATCCATTTTTGTTTTTTTTGTCACTTATTTCAATAAGTCAGTCCTGGAGTAACAAAAACCTGGTTTGGACGCCAAATCGGAAGTTATAAGCCTTAAGCCCTAAACCTAGTTGTTGACCCCGCCTGCGTAAATTGTACAGGTGAAATTACTGAGGTTTTTGTTGCCGTGATCTGTCCGTGTAATTGCCATCACAAAAAAGTTCGCCCAATGTCACATGATTTCTGCTACTTACAGCACAACTTTAGCAGGTGATCGCGGTTTATAATATTATTGATTAGTTCAGGAAACAAGTGTTCAGGCGAGGTTAAAGCAATGGTAGCAAATTCAAATTTTTTATATCCTCAAAATCGCTATTACGGTGAAGTAAAGCCAGAGAATTTGGTATTTAATGCGAATTTACAAGAGTTTTCCCAGCGAGTGGGTTACATAAGTTCCTTGACATCTAACGGTAAAATCTCTGTGGAACAGGCATTTACTCAGATCCAAACACTGTGGGAACAGGTGGAAAAGTCGAAAAAACAGTTGGGAATCGGCGAAAATCCATTTTCGGCTTGAATAATTAGCGGTTGGCTTTGACGTTGATTTAGGCACCATTGATGGCGATCGATTATTCCACAGATGTAAGATGAAAAAGTAGCTAGTGGCGATCGACCTTTTTGCCTATGAGTTCCGACCTAGTTCCTCTCCTTCCCAAAGTATCCGTCGGCCGCCGCGCCGCGGCCCTCTGCATCGACGGAATCGTAGTTTGGCTGCCCAGTTTGCTTCTGGGCAATAATGCGATCGTCCAAACCATATTTTTTGTTTTGCTGTGGCTGATCCTGCGCGTAGCCATCGTCAGGAAAAACCAAGGTCAAAGTCTTGGGCGCTGGGCTTTGGACATGAAAGTTGCCGATACCAAATTCCTACGGACTCCGGGAGTGCAAGAACTGTGCAAGCGCGAGGCCTTGCTGGGCATTTGCGCCGGCTTAGCCTTCGCAGGTATAGCTGGGCTCACATCTACCAACGCCGCCGTGTTGCTGCTGATCCTGCCCCTGGCGATCGACTGTAGCGTTGCCCTCAACTCCGGCGAAAGGTTTCCCCAAGCTTTCCACGATCGCATCGGCAGGACGATGGTCGTCGGAACCCGCCGCGGCTACTCCCTCGACATCAAAGTTAGAAGATTGCTTGACCAAGTGCAGAGCAATGTGAGAAGATAATAAATTGTGTTTAAATTAGTCGAAATTTATTTAGAATTATGGCTAAAGGCGTCCGCATCATAATTACTCTAGAGTGTACTGAGTGCCGTACAAACGTAAGCAAACGCTCAAAAGGCGTGTCTCGGTACACCACCACCAAGAACCGTCGCAACACGACGGCGCGGCTGGAACTCAAAAAGTTCTGCCCCCACTGCAACCAGCACACTGCCCACAAAGAGATTAAGTAGTGATTAGTCATTAGTCCTTAGTCATCAGTCATCAGTTGTTGGCAATTGATATTGACCCACAAAAAGCAGATAACTAACAAATGCTTTACTGACGGCTAGCAACTAACGGCTAATACCTAAAAACTAACAGTCAACAGTCAACAGTCAACAGTCAACAAAGAACAAACCATGACTTACTTTCGCCGGCGCGTTTCGCCCATCAAACCAGGAGACCCGATCGACTACAAAGATGTCGATTTGCTCAAAAAATACGTCACAGAACGCGGTAAAATTTTGCCCCGCCGGATTACCGGTTTGACGGCAAAACAGCAGCGAGACTTGACCAGAAGTATCAAAAGAGCAAGAATTGTAGCTTTGATGCCCTTCGTAAACCAAGAAGGTTAACAGGATTTGGGATTTTGGGTTTTAGATTTTGGACTGGGAATAAGACTTGCGCGAAAAGAACGTCTTTCTGTTATTAAAAGTGCAGCAAGAATGCAGCGAAAAAATCGCGAAATAGGGTGAAGAGTCGCCGCAGCGCAAGTCTTAATCACAAGTCAAAAGTTAAAAAAAAAGCAAGAAGAAAAAAACACTTTTTAGATTTTAACTTTCACAATTGACCAGAAAAATTGCCAATATCCAAAATCTAAAATCGCAAGCTCGAAACTCGATAAGTGGCTACTGTAAAAATCCAAAATCTCAAATATAAAGCTGGCAAGTGGAGAAGGGAACGTTAGTAGAATTTAGAGTGCACGGCGACCGCCGTCTGGCAGTTGCCGATCGCCCCGATGGCAAGAAAAACTGGGTCGTGGTAGACGAAAACGGTCAACCGCACAGCATACCGCCCAAACAAATCAGCTACGAAGTAGTCGGAGAAACTTACAAACCCTCCGACATTCCCAAATTTCTCAAAGAAGTAGAAGCCTACTCAGATCCGTCGAGTTTGGAAGTAGCTTGGGAACTCCTAGTCGGCGACGGAGAAACGGCAGATCCCGAATCCCTGGCAATGCTGCTATTTTCCGATCGCAGTGCAGCCCAGTGTTACGCGGCTTACTGTTTGCTATCAACAGACAAACTGTATTTCAAACAAAAGGGCGATCGCTACGAACCGCGATCGGCAGCCCAAGTAGCCGAAATCAAACACCAGCAAGAAGTAGAACAGCAGCGACACCAAGAATCCCAAGGATTTTGGGATCGAGTTAAACAGCGGCTGGCAGGGGAAAATGTAGATTGGGAACACAGCGATCGAACTCGCCTCGACGCCCTAGAACGCTTTGCCCTCCTCGGAGAAGAAGCAACGCACCGCACCCCAGCCTTAGAAACTTTAGCCAGCTTACAACGGTCCGAAAACCCCGAAGCAGCATTTGGCCTCCTAGTCGAGCTCGGCCTCTGGAGTACCCACGAAAACCTGTTTTTGCGGCGCAGCCAAATTCCCCTACAATTCTCCGCAAAGGTATTAGAAGTGGCCCAACGCTGCCTAGAAAATCCCCCAACCGACTCCGACACAAATCGTCTCGATTTAACTCACCTCAAGGTTTACACGATCGACGACGAAAGCACCACCGAAATCGACGACGGCCTCAGCTTAGAATTCCTCGAAAACGGCCAGCAGCGGATCTGGATACACATCGCCGATCCCACCCGCTTGCTTTCCCCCGGAGACGAACTCGACCTCGAAGCCAGAAAGCGCACCACTACGGTTTACCTGCCCACGGGAATGATTCCCATGTTTCCCCCAGCTTTGGCAACCGGGCCGATGAGTTTAATTCAAGGTAAAGAGTGCAGCGCGCTCAGCTTCAGCGTCACCTTAGACGAAATCGGCGCGGCTCAAGATTACAGCATCCACATCAGCACCATAAAACCCACCTACCGCTTGACCTACGATGACGTAGACGAAATGCTGGAGTTGGGAATCGAAGCAGAACCGGAAATAGCAGCGATCGCCTCTGCGGCAAAACTGCGGCAAAAATGGCGGGAAGCCCAAGGCGCAATCAGCATTTTCATGCCCGAATCCGTCATTAAAGTCAACGGCGACGAAATCAAAATCCACGTCATCGACGACTCCACAGCCCGGATGCTAGTAGCCGAAATGATGATTTTAGCCGGCGAACTAGCTGCCCGCTACGGTCAAGCTCACAGCCTGCCCATACCCTACCGCTATCAGCCACAGCCCGAACTCCCTCCCGATGAAGAACTGCTGGCTGTGCCTGCTGGCCCCGCCCGCGCTTGCGCCGTGCGTCGGTGTATGCCCCGCAGCGAAATGGGCCTCACCCCCGGACGCCACGCCGGCTTGGGTTTGGAATTATACACTCAAGTTACTTCCCCGATCCGCCGCTATACCGATTTGCTGACTCACTTCCAAATCAAAGCCCACCTGCGGGGCGAACCCCTACCTTTTACTGCTGAAGAAATACAGGACATTGTAATGTGTCTCGGCACCGCAGTTAAAGAAGCATCCACTGTGGAACGCCAAACAAACCGCTATTGGGGATTGGAATATTTGCGGCGCAACCCCGATGAAGTTTGGGAAGCTTTAATGCTGCGCTGGCTGAGGGAAGATAGCAATCTCGGATTGATTTTATTGGAAGACTTGGGTTTAGAATTGGCAATGCGATTTGGTCGATCGGTCGCCATAGGCGATCGGCTAGAAGTCAAAGTCACCCACTGCGATCCGCGATCGGATGTCATTAACTTCCAGGAAATGATATTTGAAGCCGCACAATAGGATTTTAGATTTTAGATTTTAGATTTTAGATTTTGGATTGCAAAAATCTGTGTTGAAGACTGAAACTGAGGATAAATCTCGTTTTTAGTCGAGTTTATGACCCCCTCGCATCCCCCTTGTCAAGGGCAGGGGGGTAAAAAAGATGATGGTTTCATATCTAGTCCTGTAAAATAATCGTAATTCTTGTCAGGGCTAGTTCAGCTCTGAATCTGTAATATCAGCCAGAAATCCCGTAAACCCGCCCCGACCAAAATATTGGGGTCGATCGACTGGACATGATATTCAATCCAAGACGGGTAATACTTTTGACGTTAAATTGACACGGTTTGCTATCTCCTCTCATCCTCTGTGTCCTCTGCGGTTAATCAAAAAAACTTCAGCATTCTAAAAATTGGAAGTTTTTACCCCAACCTAGTAATCTAAAATCTAAAATTTAAAATTTAAAATCGCAAAATGCCCAATTCAATTAGCCAAGTTCAGCCGCCGCTGGAATTCATACCCCCAGCCTACAACCCGCTAGTGATGCAAGGTTGTAAACAATTATTCCCCTGGTGGCTGCGATTTCGGACGAGTATCAGCCACATTCAAGCCGAAAACGTCGAAACCCTCGCCGAACTATTCCACCAATTTCAAAATCAGAAAGTTCGCTTCTTGCTAGCCTTCCGCCACCCCAACTCAGACGATCCCTACTGTTTGGGACAACTAATTTGGAAACTGGTTCCCCAGGCGGCGCGGGCCAAAGGCATTCCCCTGCAATTCCCCGTACATTCCCACTTTATCTACGATCGCGGCATTCCCCTGTGGGCCGGTGCGGGAGTCGGCTGGTTGTATTCTCAACTCGGTGGCACTCCGATGGTTCGCGGTAAAATCGATCGCGCCGGATTGCGATCGGCCCGCAATTTATTTGCCAACAGCCAATTCCCGATCGCCGCCGCCCCAGAAGGCGCTACCAACGGTCACAATGAAATAGTTAGCCCCCTCGAACCGGGAATTGCTCAAATGGGCTTCTGGTGCGTTGAAGATTTGCTGAAAGCCGGACGCACTGAAAAAGTTTTAATTGTGCCGATCGGCATTCAATACCGCTATGTCAACCCACCCTGGCAACCCCTAGAAAAACTTTTAACTCAATTAGAAATTGATTGCGGGCTGCCACCCTTAGAACGCACCGAGATCGCTAATTTAGAGACTGCAAATCCCGATTCCGAAAACCACAATCACAAATTTCAGTATCTCCGCCTGATTCGACTGGGCAGCCATTTGCTAGCAGTGATGGAAGAGTTTTACAGCCGTTTTTATCATAAGAACTTACCCTTAAGACTATCTATTTTAACATCATCATTTACAGAAAGAACGACAAATAATTTTGACAATGAAGTAATGATAGCTCGACTCAAAGCCTTGTTAGATGTGGGCTTGCAAGTAGGAGAAGAATATTTTAACTTAAAGCCCAAAGGCAGTTTAATAGACCGCTGCCGCCGTTTGGAACAAGCAGGCTGGGAGTATATTTATCGAGAAGATATCAAAGATATTGCAGCACTTTCTCCCTTAGAAAGAGGATTAGCCGATCGCCTCGCTGAAGAAGCAAGTCTTCGGATGTGGCACATGAGACTTGTAGAAAGTTTCGTGTCCGTCACGGGCAGGTACGTCCAAGAAAAGCTGACCGCAGAACGTTTGGCAGAAACAACTTTACTGCTGTGGGACGTACTGGCTCGCATCAAAGGGGGAAATCCTTTCGGCAGACCGAAGTTGGGCAAACAGCAAGTACAAATGACCGTGGGCGAACCGATATCAGTGGGCAATCGCTGGGAGGGATATCAAACCAGTCGCAGGTTAGCCGTTGCCGAACTCACTCAAGACTTACAATCAGCTTTAGAAGCAATGATTAAATCTTAATTACTCAGATAAGGAAGAGCTTCAAGGGAAGAATGAATATACAGCAATTTCCAGGTTTATGGAGTACGGTTGCAAGGGTTTGTCAACCATTTTGGTAAGTGCTTGGGATTAAGGTGTACTTTATTTGCCTGGAATCTGCTGTATATAGCCATCCTCGCATCATTTGTGAATTTCTTACTCCCTCCCCTTGATAAGGGAGAGTTGGGGTGGGGTCAAAAAATTACGACTCCTGCAAGGATTGCTATATTTTCTTGAATAGTTTTTTGGTGGTGAATTATAAACAGATTGTTATAGACTTTTGGAATAGGTCTAATGAACCGCAAACCCTCGCTCGACAATGAACCAATAAAAATTACCGATGACTAACAAACCTATCGATTTGTCTACTAACTCAATTAAAGTAAAACTGCTGAATAATTTAGCGCAGGAATTGCTCACACCGCTCACTTCGGTCCTCGGCATGGCAAGCGTGTTGAAACAAGAAATTTATGGCCCCTTAACAAGCAAGCAAAAAGAATATATTGACGTGATCCAAGACAGCAGTCGCTCTTTGCGATCGCTAGTTGAAGAAATTTTGGAACTGGCAGAACTAGATGATTCCGCTTTCACCTTGAAGCGAACCGCAGTCGATATAGAAACTTTGTGCCAGCAGGTTGTGACAATCCTCTCGTCGGTGGCAAGTAAACGAGAGCAAGAAATTAATTTGTCGATGGGGCCCGGGTCGCGCATCTGGTTGATAGATAAAGATAAGGTTCAGCAAATGCTGCACCACTTAATTTTTAGCATTATTCAATCTGCTGGGGCAGGCAGCGTGATTCGAGTCCACGTTTCTCGGAAAGAAGACGGTATCAACATCGGAGTTTGGGTTTTTCATCCTTGGTTAGGGGAAAGTTTGCCCCATGCTAAACTCTACACCGACTACTTGTTGAAGGCCGGATCAGGTAGCAGTTCGCCATCGAACTCCGAAACCGACTCCCTCGGACTCGAAGCGCAACTCCCGACACAGGGTTCGCAGCGATTAACGCTGGCGTTTTCTGAGTTGGCGGCTTTAGTGGCCCAGAATGCCGAGGATACCGCACCGGTGTTAGCTGGTTACGGGGCCAGGGAACGCTTGGGGCTGCTGCTTTGCTGCCAGTTGGTGGAAATTCAAGGCGGTCAACTCTCAATTCAAGGAGCTCCGGAATCTGGATATCGCTACGTGCTCTGGCTGCCCTGCACAAATGCTACGGAATTGTTGGAAGGCTAAAGAAGGAAGAAGGAAGAAGGAAGAAGGAAGAAGGAAGAAGGAAGAGGGAAGAGGGAAGAAGGAAGAAGCAGTGTACAGGACGTAACTGCTGAAAGAAGGAAGAAAAATAACTCAACTTTTTTCAATTATCAATTCCCGATTACCAATTCCCGATTACCAATTCCCGATGAGCGATTACCGATTACCAATTACCAATTCCCAATTACCTGTTACCGATTACCAAGTACAAATCTAAAATAGCAATGAATTCAGTTTGGCAACAGTTAACTCTGGCAAATTTGCCCCTCTCTCAGTGGCAAAGTGGAAGTTATTTATTAAATGGGGCGATCGGCTCTTTACGCAGTTGGCGGCAGAGTAGCTGGCTGATGCAGTGGGCAGAACCCCTGGGTTTTGTTTTGTTGGCCTTGACTTTCGGTTTGGGGCCATTTGTGAACAATGCCTTGGTAGGTGTGTTGATGGCTGCTAGCGCTGCATTTTGGGTGCTGCTGACTGTTTCGGACGATCGCGCGATCGCCCTAACACCCATTCACTTGCTGGTACTGCTTTACTGGGGCATTGCCACCGTCGCAACCGCAATGTCGCCGGTGAAAGTCGCCGCTGCTACTGGTTGGAGCAAGCTAACGCTGTATTTGCTGTTTTTTGCGCTGATGGCTCGGATATTGCGATCGCCCCGTTGGCGATCGTGGTTAATTGCCGTATTTTTGAACGTCTCTTTAATTGTCAGTTTCTACGGCGTGCGGCAGTGGATTGATAAAGTGCCGCCATTAGCTACTTGGAACGATCCGACTTCTACTCAAGCCGATGTCACGCGAGTTTACAGCTTTCTGGGCAATCCAAACTTGCTTGGTTCCTATTTACTGCCGGCCATTGCATTGAGCGCCGCCGCACTTTTTGTGTGGAAAGGATGGGGAACAAAAATTTTAGCGCTGACGATGCTGGTGGTGAATTGCGCGTGTTTGCGCTACACGGATAGCCGGGGTGCTTGGATCGGTTTTGTGGCTCTACTTGTGGTATTTTTAGTGCTGCTGTGGTACTGGTACAGCCCTTTGATGCCTCGGTTCTGGCGGACTTTGGCCCTGCCGTTAGGGTTAGGAGGTTTGGCTGGGGCCTTAATTTTGGGAGTGGCTTTAGTGGAGCCTCTGCGCGATCGAGTTTCGAGTATGTTTATCGGCCGAGGTGACAGCAGCAACAATTTTCGGATTAATGTTTGGACGGCGGTGATTGACATGATTCGCGATCGACCAATTCTCGGAATTGGGCCAGGAAACACTGCTTTTAATAAAGTTTATCCGCTTTATATGAAGCCGAAATTCACTGCTTTGAGCGCTTATTCCGTGCTGCTGGAAATTGCGGTGGAAACTGGTTTTATCGGTTTAATGTGTTTCCTTTGGCTGATGACTGTCACCGTCAATCAAGGTTTGTTGCAGATCAAACATCTGCGGGATTCACAATTTAACATCTCTAATTTAGAGGAAGAATCCGGCAACCCCAAATCTAAAATCCAAAATGTAAAATCGAATCAGGGGTTTTGGTTGATTGGGGCGATCGCAACTTTAGCCGGCATGATGGCCCACGGTTTTGTCGATACAGTTTGGTACCGCCCAGAAGTTAATATGCTGTGGTGGTTGATGGTGGCGATTATTGCTAGTTTTTACAGCAACTCATACCACCAGCAAGATTCAGCTTTGACGGAGGGCGAGTAGATAGAATTGCTGGCGGGGATTTTCTCCCCGCCCAGTGCAGATTCCAGCAATAGCCAATACAGCAATGATTAAGAGTTATATCATTACAAAAAAAGAATGCAGCTTTATGCAAGCTGCAAACTATTATACCCATAAGTTATTTCCAATTCTTCAATTCTTAATCTCAAATCTCAAATGCTATAAGGTGCCGACGGCGCACCCTGCATACTACTATTACTACTACATACTACATACCTGTTGCTGTAAAGTGGTGATGGTACACTCTACAAAATTTATTGAAAATAACTCTTATTCTTCGCTCTCCGAAGGCATGATGAATCTGGGACACGCATATTTTCCACCATCTCTATCTCTGCACCGCCGCCACGTCGATTGATTGGAGTCGAACGGCGTTTCGACTGATTCATTAACTGTAATTTTAACAGTCGAAGGAGTTGGCAGTGCTGTTGAGGCTTGACTTAGCTCCAGTACCGTTATAATGGCCAGTATGGTTGATGAAAACAAAACTGTGCGTTTCATTTATTTGTTTTTTCCTCGTTTAATCGTTGACGTGCCATCCCTATCCATATATCCTCATCGAATTCTTGAGAATCCGCATACTTTACACAAATTTTCCACTGCGGTAGCGCTGCCTTAGTATTTTTCATCTTTTCTAGGACTTGCGCTTTTAAGCAGTAAGTTGCTGGTCCTTCACTATCAAGTTTAATGGCTTCATCCAGATGTTGCAATGCCTCTGAATATCGACCCTGTTCTAGGCGAGCCCATCCCAAGTTTTTGAGTAAAGAATATTTTACTCGATCGTCCTCAGCTAATTTCAAACCTTGCCACAGGAAGTGAACGGCAGCCGAATAGTTTTTTTGATCGACGATATATAATCGAGCCAGATTGCTGTAAGCAGCAGGCATACCGAGTTTTGCAGCTTGCAGATATTTTCCTCGGGCGCATTGTAAATCTTGCACCTCTTCACACAACCATCCCAAATTGTAAAGAGCTGTTCGGCTTTTGGGATCTATAGCTAGCGCTAACTCATATGCTTGTTGAGTATCAGCCAATCGATTGGCTTTGTAGTTTTCAAACGCAATATTATTAAAAAAAGATGCCAGTTCCGGCAATCCTATTTGCCAGCCGCCAAAGCCTACTGCTAGCATCAGCAAGAAGGCTCCCCACTTCGAGTTGTGATGCTTTTTTGCTGGCTCTTTTATGGCCTTGAAAATGTTAGCTAATGGTGTCATTTTTAGCATTTTTTAACTTGAGAGTTGGGCGATATTTTGTTTGCCAGATTTAATTGCCACCCTAATGGCATCATAATCTTACGAAATGACTCAGGCTTGA
Source organism: Microcoleus sp. S13C4 (assembly GCF_036700865.1). NCBI lineage: Bacteria > Bacillati > Cyanobacteriota > Cyanophyceae > Oscillatoriales > Microcoleaceae > Microcoleus > Microcoleus sp. S13C4. The sequence goes on along the minus strand of NZ_JAUBPS010000001.1, from coordinate 99,018 downwards.
GCCCATTTCTCCATAAGAGTTTGTAAGTCCACAGCCGAATGCTTGAGTAATGCTGCCACTACCTAGATGTATTCGAGCATAGGTTAATGATTCATGGGACTCCACAAGCCATCCGGATATTTTCAGAAAAAAAGAACCGGGAAGGCGGGGGAGCATCTCACTTTTGCATGCAGCCAAGCTAGAAAGTGGAGTCAGGAGCCAGGAGTCAGGAGCCAGGAGGAAAGAGTTAGAAGGAAGGAGCCAGAAAAAGTGTTGTTACAAATATGAGATGCTCCCGAAGTCGGAGCCCGGAAGAAGGCAGGACTGTTGGATCTCGATAAGTAATAATACTTACTTGAAAGACGAGGATAGCCAATAGGCGGCTGTATTAAGCTGATACGCATTTAAATTGGGATTTTTGAAGCCTAGACTGCTTGCACCCTGGCTTTCAGGCAAAAAATTTAAATGCTGAACAGCTTAGGAGATAAGATGGCTCGCCTGAGTTTTAGGCGATAATAAAAATAAAACTTCTTGTGGTACGGGCCCGAAAGCCTGGGTGTGGGAGACGCTCATACTACCGTTTCCAGCACCACCCCAGGAGAGCAGATGGGATGGACTCCGGTAAAATAACTCTAATTAAGTTTGTAGTGACGAGGGAAGCGCTCAAAATCCTAAAGGGGAGATATTGAGAAATATTATGATCAGTAATTAACCGAACGCGAGCTAAAATAATCAATCACTAGGGACAATCACTAATCACTAATTAGTAATTACTCCTGACTAATAAACATCTTCCGAAATTCAATTTCAACCTTTGATTAGCAAAGGTTTCAGTTTCTTTTTCGGAGATGTCTAATAACTGATGACTAATGACCCATGACTAAAATTGCTTCATCGCTCTTTCCATATCCCGCTTATCTTCGCGTTTCTTCAAATCTTCGCGCTTGTCGTACAGTTTTTTCCCTTTACCCAAACCGATATCAAGTTTTACCCAGCCGCCTTTCAAATACATTTTTAACGGCACTAAAGTCAAGCCTTTTTCTTCCACTTTGCCGATTAATTTGCGAATTTCCTGCTTGTGCATCAGCAATTTACGGGTGCGGCGGGGTTCGTGATTAAAATAGTTGCTAGCACTTCTCCAGGGCGAAATGTGAACGTTTATCAGCCACAGTTCGCCGTTCCGAACTAAGCCATATCCGTCCCGCAAATTGGCTTTTCCTTCGCGAATTGATTTGACTTCGGTTCCCTTCAACTCGATTCCCACTTGGTATGTCTCTATAATTTCATAGAGATGGCGTGCTTGTCGGTTATCGCTAACAATTTTGTATCCTGGGCTTTTTTCGCTCATTTTTACCTCCGATAAAATTAATTATTATAACGCTAGCTTCTCTGTAGAGAAAATCGAAGCTTGACAAAACTTAAATAACCGGTCTAGACATTACTAATTTTGCTGAGCTAAGATGTCACCAATGTGAATGTCAAGCGGTATCATGCAGCGCACCAATATTCCCAATTCTGACCTTCCAGATGCTGTCAGTCCCAATTCTGGGGTGAATTTGGTTTGGCTGGCTCCTTGTTTGTTAGCTCTTGCTTGGTTTTGGGCCAATATCTCGGCAGCTAAGTGGTTGTTATCCTCGTTTGTTGAGATACCCACACTGTACAAGATAGTAATTGGTTTTTTGATTGTAGCATTAGTAGTGCGATCGACTGGGAGCTCCGTTAGCGCAGCCCTCGAAGAGGATCGCCCGCCCGGATTTTCGCCAAATTTCGTTTTGAGGCGATATCCGCTGCTGTTGATGTTGGGTGCGGGTATTTGCTCGATCGCCCTTCAGTGCATAATTGATATCAAACAATTTACTGTCCTGCTATTTATCCTAGGAACTTACGGGCTGTGCGGCTTATTGGTGGAGCCGAACTTTTGGCAAAAAAACTTACCAGTTGCGGGCTTGCTGGCTTGTATTTTACCATTTAATAGTCAGTTGAATAGCAGCTTAGGTTTGCCGGCGCGAGTGCTGACTGCTCAGGTAGTAGAAAAGTTGCTCTCTCTGCTACACATTGGGGCTATTTCTTCTTACGATATTATCGTTTTGGAAAACGGCATCGCTCACGTTGACGTGCCTTGCAGCGGCATTAAAACCCTCTTAGTCGGAACGCTATTTTTGCTAGCTGCTACCTGGCTGGAAGGGCGCAAATTTAGTTTAAGATGGCTAGGAGTCGGCGCTGCTAATCTCTTAATGTTGGTGTCTGCTAACGCTGCGCGGGTTGCCGTGTTAGTCCTGGTTTCAGAAGTTTTTAAACAGCCAAAAGTAGCAGAAATTATTCACGTTCCTCTGGGAATTGTCGGTTTAGTATGTGCTTGTTTTGTGACTTGGTTAATGCTGCAACGAGTACCGAAATTTCAGCTACAAAAAACCAGCGTTATTTCTGCAAAACCCAACTCAAAAATACTCACAAATCCCCCTTTAGCCAAAGCAGGAATAATAGCAGCAGTCACAGTTTTGGCAGTAATGGCTCAACTGTCTCATGTAGAAACGCCAAAAATGGCGATCGCACCTTTAAGATTACCTGAATACATTAAATCCGAGTCAATTCCCCTGAATCCTAGCGAACAAAAATTCTTTGGCAACTATCCAGACACGCAAACACAAAAAATCAGATTTGTCGCCGGCAACTTGCGCGGTTCCATGCTCACAGTAGCGAGCACATCCTGGCAAACTTATCACGCCCCCGAGTTGTGTTTTGTAGCGAGCGGAATTCCCGTCAATCGCATAGAAAAAAAACAACTAACTCCCTCAGTAACAGCGCGCTGGCTGTCTCTCAAAAACAACCAATTATCAGCAGTATACTGGCTGCAATCTGCACAGCTAACTACAGATAACTTCATGTCCCGTATCGGCAGCGACCTCACCCACAAAAATCACAATTGGGTGCTAGTTTCCATTTTATTTGACAGGTCGCTACAAGCAGAAAATCATGAAGTAAAAGAGTTTGCGAGTAATGTATACACTACAGTTAAACAAAGCTTACACGGAGAAATGAATGAAAATTAAACAGGGATTTGATGATTTTTTTAAAACTATTTTTTGGCTGTGGAATTTGACTTTTTTATCGATTGTTTACTTGGGTATTTTGCCTATTATAGGAGTGCCATTAATTATGGCGACACTCGATGGCATCATCCCCCTAGAGTTTTCTTTGACGATGGCAGCTACGATCGCAGTACCCACTGTATGTACTGTAGTAGGATCTAGGCGTTTTAGCGAGCAACCCCTGCAGCTAATGCGTTGGTTTTACGGCGTAGAAGCACCGCTATTTTTGCTGTGTTTGCTCCGCTTGTTCCTGCTACGAGAACTCACTCCAGCTAGTTCTCTAATTATCGCTACTATTGTTTTGTGCATTGCAGCATTTTCAGTGGAAATGCTGTACGGATATCTGGGTAAAAGAGAAAATTTTCAAAAGATTTCATATATTCAAAATATTTCATCTTCCCAGAATTTCGATAATAAACAGCCTCGTTTTTTAAGCTTAAGCGCAGACAATGGAAGTGCGTGGCTGCAATTAGGATGCCACAGTTTAATGCTAGTAGTTGGCATTTGGGCGGCCACATTGCTGATCTATTACGCTGTACCTGTGGCATTGTTTACACTTTATGGATTCTTCGCTGTAGTAATTGAATTTTTCAAGTTTACATGGGTATCACCATTTTGGGATATGTTTAGAGACGGGCAGTGGGTATATAGTTTAAGCTTGGGTTTAATTTGGATAGCGCTATCCTTGATATTCTTTGGTTTAACCTGTAGCTTATTCGTTGTTATGCCTTCGCTGTACGGCTTTCTCTACATTGATTCCGGGCGAAAAATATGGCAGACTTTTGCTGGACAATACGGGAAAAATAAAGCGCTAATCGGAAGTTTGGGAGTCATAGCAGCTTGGCTGGCTATTTTCTCCGCTTTGCAGCAGCAGCCACAAGTTGCAGCACTGAAAATGCTGGCGACTCCCCCCGCAAATGACACGGTTCGCCAAACTTTATTAGCCAAGTCTGATATGATTCGCTCCGGCTTAGTTAACGCTTATTTGTCTCCTTACCGCTACCTCAGCAGTGTGGGAGAAAACAACCACATTTATGAGATATACAAAAACACTTTGAATTTGCCTGACCAAGCGGCTCAAACGGTGCAGAACAGCTATAATTTTTTAATGTCACCGTTTTTGTATCAAGGCTCTAGTGCTGATGTGGAAAAAGCCGAAAAACTCTACGGCGAATTCTTCGATACCGAAGTGCAAAAAGGCGACACAGAAGCAGTAAAACACGCGGTGCAGTCAACATCAAACCGGGAAGAAGCTAAAGCTGGTTTGCTGAATGTCAATCAAGAAAAAGTATTGTTGCAGTCGCAAGAAGTGACCGTTAAAGAAAACGGCGACTGGGCTGAGGTTCAACTTTACGAAGTTTACGAAAACCAAACGCCCAACTTACAAGAAGTATTCTACTACTTTTCCCTGCCTGAAAGCGCCGCAGTTACAGGGATTTGGCTGGGAGATACTGGCGATTTAAACAACCGTTTTGTATTTACGGTATCGCCTAGAGGTGCGGCCCAGCAAGTCTACAACCAACAGGTGAGAGAAAGAGTCGATCCGGCTTTGCTAGAACAAATTGGTCCCAAACAGTACCGCTTGCGGGCTTTTCCAATCCCAGCTAAACGAGAATCCGCCCAAGCTGGCGAACCAAAGGAAATGCACCTGTGGCTTACTTACAAAGTCATGCGCCAGCCGCAGGGTTGGGCTATGCCTATTTTGGCTGAAAAACGCAACATTTTTTGGAACCAAAATACTCGCCGCACGATTGCTGGAACAGAGGTCGAGTACAGCGGGAAAGAAGCAAGAGAAACTTGGCTGCCACCCTTTTTGCCCGCAGTCGCACAGCAACCGTTAACAGCGCAGGAGGCGGTTCTACCGGGAGGAAATATCATTTCTGCTAAGCCGCTGACTGATGCAAATTACTCGCTACCGCAAGGCAAAAAATTTGCAGTTATTCTCGATACTTCCCGCAGCATGGCGACGGCAAATAAGGAATTAAAAGAGACTTTTGAATGGTTGAAAGCTAATGCAGCAGGCAAGAATGCTGTTAATTTGTATGTCGCCAGCGCTGCGGGAATGCCACCTAAGTTGGTGGAAGATGTACGCAATTTTGATGCTGGAAAGGTGCCATTTTACGGTACAATCCAGCTCAAAGATATGCTGCAACAGTTTGCACAGTTGCGGGGCGATAAAAGTTACGATACTGTATTTTTGGTGAGCGATCGCCACAGTTACGAATTGTCAGACGATCGCAAACCTAAACTTTCCATCTCTGCACCCCTATGGACAGTGCATTTGGGAGGTTTGCCCCCCGGCTACGACGACGCAACATTGAAGGTGATTCAAGATAGCGGCGGCGGAGTTGCTACAGATATGAAAGAAGCGATGCAGCGAGTAGCAACAACAGCAGCTTCGGGCGAATCTACAGTTAGCGTTGTTGACGGCTATTTTTGGAGTTATGCCAAAACCCCGCAGCCGAAAAAAACGGCAAAATCGGCGGCAGTTGCAGAGTCAAAAAATGCAGGAAATGAAGGCTTTAAACCGATAGCTGCGCGGCAGTTGATAACTGCACTTAGCAAGCAGAAAAGTTCAAATCAATTGACGCAACTGGATGCGATGCACGCAGTAGCTAAAAATTTCAAAGTTGTGACGCCTTATTCTTCGATGATTGTGTTAGTTAATGACGCGCAAAGGGAGCAGCTAAAAGCAGCGGAAGCTAAGAGTGATCGATTTGACAGAGAGGTAGAATCCGGTAAGGAACAGTTGAGTAAGCCGAATAATCCTCTGAATGTTTCGGGGGTTCCTGAACCGCAAGAATGGCTGCTGTTGGCGGTAGGTGCGATCGGGCTTTTGGCGGTTTTCCTCCGCCAGCGACGCGCGAAAATGGTAGGTTGAAAGTAAATCCGGGTTGGCTACTCCCTGGATGTTTCGGCGGTTGAAACCGCTACTACAAAAACCAAGTCTGCCTCCGTAGACTAACAGAGTGAGGGGGTATTTAAGCCGGACTTCATATCAAATATTAATTGACAGTCGTCTTGAGACGACTTTAGCTATGAGACAGGGGTTTAAACCCCTGTCGGACTTAACGACTAACGCATAACTAATCTATTTCTACAAAAACGCGATCGCCCTCAATCTTTACCGGATAAGATTCCAGGGAATCGCCTAGTGCATTCAAACATTTACCAGTATCTAACTTGTACTGATATTTGTGAAACGGACAGGTAATGATGCCGCTGCTTACCTTACCCATGTCGATCGGGTATTCTAAATGAGTGCAAGCATTGCGGTAACAAGTTACATTCATGCCTTGACGATTCAAAATCACTGAATTTTCGTCAACTTTTACCTTCAACACACCCCCTTCGGGAACTTGATTCAGCGGTGTTACCTCTACCCACATAAAATATTTTTCCTCAGAAAAAACCAGATCGGGACTGACGCAGAACCTAATTATGTAGGGTGCACTTTGCACACCTTACTGCTATCCGTAGCGTGTCAAGCCACTTTTGCGTAAGTCCAGATTATCTTATTCCAGCTTTTCCCTACGGATGAATCTGACTCAAAATCACCCTCAATCTGTCATAATCATCCTTCAACAAAACACTCAAACTCCTTCCCGCTTCCACCAACCAAGATCGATCGCGCATCCGCAACTGATAAATCTCCCGAATCGCCGCCGCCGTCAGCGCATCCACCGGCGCATTAGCCACCCCCAGCAGCGTCCTCAAAAAATCCAACTGCACCGTAAAATCCATCACCTCATCCGGTTCGCAGCGATAAACCGCCTGGTGAATTTGCGGCGGGCGCGGCGGCAAATACTGATAAATTTTACCCCTAGATGGGCCGTGGCCGTTCAACCTTTCCGGCGCAGCCTCATACCCGACAATCGCCACTCGAAACTCGGTTTTGAGCATCGCAAAAATCTGCGGTTGTTCTTCCCGCAACTCTTCCAGCGACAAACCCAAAGCGCGAGCTCTGTGCACCGAGTCGATCGGGCTAGTCGTAGCGTAATAAACCACGCCGTAAATTTGATTTTTCGACTCTTCATCCTCGGCCTTCACCCAACTCCCAAAAGGCGGCATCACGGGAAAGCTTAAGTCTTCCGGTTCCAAACATTGAGCCAAAAACTCCGAAGTTGCCGTCTCGATTACCTCAGCAATGCGATCGGGATGGCGCTCTTTTGTAGCAAATTGGGGTAAAGGTAAACGCATAATTTTAGTGATTAGTAATTAGTTATTAGCCATTAGTCATCAGTCATTGGTTTTGTGTTAGTTTTTAATGATCTTCAGTCACTAACCTGCTCTTAGCTAGCTTACCAATTACCAATGGCTAATGACTAATGACTGCTGACTACTGACTATTTCACGCGACCAGCCGTAGCATCGACAAGTTCCAACTGCGACAGGCGGAACGTAATCAGCTTGTCCCAATTCCCGCCTTCAAACAGTACCGCGACCTTTCCGTCGGTAACTCGCTGGACTTGTCCTTGAAAGGCGTAGTAAATCTCACCCTTATCTTTAACTCGAACTGCCGAACCTGGAAAAATCATAATTCTTTGAATGTTAAGTTTGCTGGTTATAGTTTACCTTTTCTCGTTTCTAGTTCCCAAGCAGAGCCTGAGAACTAGGCAAATCTTCGTGTACAGGAAGACGGGAGGCAAAGGCCAGAAACGAGAGTTTGTTAGGCTAAGGCTGCTACGGAAACTTTACCGGCAATGCGGCCCGCGATCGCCCGCAACTCCCTAGCTGAAGCAGAACCCGGTTGCCCCACCACAATCGGCACCCCCGAATCCCCGCCTTCCCGCAACGGAATTTCCAGCGGAATGCGGCCTAACAGCGGCACTCCCAACTCAGCAGCAGTCTTTTCCCCGCCACCAGAACCGAAAATATCGTATTGCTTGTCGGGCATATCCGGCGGCACAAAATAGCTCATGTTTTCCACAATTCCCAACACCGACACTCCCAACTGCTGGAACATCTTTAACCCCTTGCGAGAGTCCAACAAAGCCACAGTCTGCGGCGTCGTCACAATCACCACACCAGCCATCGGCACTGCTTGCGCCATTGTCAACTGCGCGTCTCCAGTACCCGGAGGCATATCGACAATCAGATAGTCTAAATCGCCCCAATTTACCTGATAGAGGAACTGTCGAATGATCCCGTTTAACATCGGGCCGCGCCAAATCACGGGCTGGTCTTTGTCAATTAAAAACGCCATCGACACTAATTTGACGCCGTAGTTGAAGGCGGGTTCGAGGCTTTCACCGCTTTTTCCGTCCCTAACCATCACTTTCGCGTCCCCCAAACCCAACATTGTTGGGTCATTGGGCCCATAGATATCCGCATCCAGCAAACCCACCTTAGCGCCGGTTTGCGCCAGCGCTACTGCCACATTTACCGCCACCGTGCTTTTGCCGACGCCGCCTTTGCCGCTGGAAATTGCGATAATATTTTTAACGCCTTCAATGCCTTGGCGATCGACCACTCCCTTCTGCTGCGGTGTTTCGGCTGTCACCTCCACCGCCACTTTTTCGACTCCTGGCAACTGTTTGACCGCTTTTTGGCAATCTTCGACAATAAATTCTCGCAGCGGGCAAGCAGGCGTTGTCAGCACTAAAGTAAAACTGACGACACCGCCGTCAATTTTTATGTTACGAATCATGTTCAATTCCACCAAACTCTTTTGTAGTTCGGGGTCTTGCACAGGTCGCAGGATTTCTAAGACTGAACTAACATCGAGTGTATTGGGCATTGTGTTCTCCACCATAGCTCTGCAATTGGGTTAGCGAATTTTCGATCGCAGGTTTAAGTATATTTTTATTGCTATTTTTTAATGTAACTTCATAGCGATCATTTGCAGACCTACGGTGGCATAATTACATGACGACTGGATTTGGGATTCATCGCCCATCTAAAACTCAAATCTGACAACAGAAAATTTTATGACAGTTTCTACAACACTTAAAACCGCCACTTCCCCGTTTTTGCCACCCGCTGACTCTAGAGCTAGAGTCAGCCAATTTATGAAAAGCCTACAAGACGAAATTTGTCAATCCCTCGAACAGCTCGATGGCCTGGGCAAATTTAAGGAGGACTCTTGGGAACGCTCCGAAGGCGGCGGCGGACGTTCTCGCGTCATGCGCGAAGGCGATGTGTTTGAACAAGGGGGAGTCAATTTTTCCCAAGTGTGGGGCGAAAGTTTGCCAGCTTTGATTCTGGCAAAGCACCCAGAAGCTGCCGGTCACGATTTCTATGCAACGGGTACTTCGATGGTGCTGCACCCTCGCAATCCCTACTTGCCTACGGTTCACCTAAATTACCGCTATTTTGAGGCTGGGCCGATTTGGTGGTTTGGTGGCGGTGTCGATTTGACTCCTTATTACCCGTTGGCTGAGGATGCAGCTCATTTTCACAAAACTCTGAAAGCAGCTTGCGATCACCACCATCCCGGATATTATCCGACATTTAAACTCTGGTGCGACGAATATTTTTACCTCCCCCACCGCCAAGAAACCCGCGGCGTGGGCGGACTGTTTTTTGACTACCAAAGCGCTCAAGGCGCGCTTTACCGCGACCATCATGTCAAAGGCAAGGCCGCTGAGTGCAGCAACAACATCGGCGTGCCGGAGCCTAGGACTTGGGAGTCGCTGTTCGCCTTCGTACAGGACTGCGGCCGGGCATTTTTGCCGGCTTACACCCCAATTGTTGAAAAGCACCGATCGAAAGAATACGGCGAGCGCGAGCGTAATTTCCAACTTTACCGCCGTGGCCGTTACGTTGAATTTAACTTGGTGTACGATCGAGGCACGACCTTTGGCTTGCAGACCAACGGACGCACCGAATCGATTCTCATGTCCCTGCCACCTTTGGTACGCTGGGAATACTGTTACGAGCCAGAACCCAACTCTCCCGAAGCCGAACTCTACTCCAAGTTCTTAAAACCGCAAGATTGGGCGAATTGGATGCCTCAGCAGTCACCGACCTGAGTTAAACTACTGGGACAGTAACCACCGCGATAGATAATAAATTTGAGGGAAGGGTCAGTGATTCATATTGATCAAAAAACCCACACGCTTCAAGACGGTACAACAGTTATCGTCTTAGCACCGACAGGACGGTTGGACATCACTACAGCTTGGCAATTCCGCCTCAAGTTGCAAGAGTGTATTTCCAAACTCAGCCGCCATGTCGTAGTGAATCTTGGTCAGGTTAACTTTATCGATAGTTCTGGCCTGACCTCACTTGTAGCAGGTATGCGGGATGCGGATAAAGTTAAGGGAAGTTTCCGCATTTGCAATGTTCATCCAGAAGCCAAACTGGTGTTTGAAGTCACCATGATGGATTCTGTGTTTGAAATCTTTGAAACGGAAGAAGAAGCTCTAGAGGGGGTGCCACGCGCAAGTTGAGCACTCCTGCTGGCATCGATTGCAGTGTCGCGGGTAATTTGAGCTTGAGGCTCACAAAATGCGCCGGAACCCTGCACAAGAACAGGAAGCAGGTAAATTCTTGCCAGCTTCCTTATGCTTTCTTCCTTTCTTGAGAGGTTGAGAGGTTCAAAACACTAAAGTAGAAGAATAGGTCAAGGTAAAGTCTTGCCTTCTATCGTAGATAGCTAAATCTTTCTTCCTTGTTTCTTGTTGCTTCTTGCTTCAAACCAATATCTCAGCAGCAAAATCCTGACGCTTGACAAATCTAAAAGGGCCCATTAAAGCTCCCCAGATAGCCTTGCCTGTCGTGGGGCTTATTCCTTTGTCGTAGCTGAGAAATTCCTCGCCTGCGGCTTCAAATCCCAAGTCTACTTGGTAATTTTGCCCCCCGTAGGCAAAGCCGCAGCGAGTGCCCTCCGGCAAAGATGCCCGAAAGCGATAGCTGTTTGAGGCTAAATTTTGCACCGCAACCGAGAGGGTGCAGCCTGGGAGGAGTTGGATTTGCTCCTTCGTTAGCTTTCCAAGCAAGTCGGGGTTGCAACCGGCTCCTTTGACGGCTGCGATATCCTTGAACATATAATACTGAGCTTCAATCAGTCCCGGCGCTATCTGTGAGTGCCTCAGTTGCACGATGCGGGGGCGGTATGGCTTGTCTAATTCCAGAATGTTAGCTTGTTCGGCAAACAGGGCAATGCTGGGTTCGGAAAATAAAGGAACGGGTAGTGGTCTTTGCCACAAACGAAGGTGGACGTACCACGCTGGCTCTGCTAGCGCTTGTTCCCGGTTGTCAAATTCGCCCGCCATGTACTGGGCTAAAGCTCTTAATTCAGGAGAAATTGTCATGTTTGTTTGATTTTTCAGAATTAGGGTTGACGAAAAAAACTTATTGTGATATGTAAGACCATATCTAGGCTGGGCAAGTCAGAAGATTAGATTTATGAGCGATCCCAGCTAAGCTATGATTGTAAAGATACTGGGTTTTTTCTATCCTATTGCGACATATTAATTGTTGCTGCCGATCGCGCGTAAAATATTTTTGATAAAATTTTGTCTCGCAATCCGGCGGCAACGCTTAAAAAACTGGCAATTTTTGTCAGCCCGATCGCAGAAGTGACTCCCCCGACTTTACTCACGCCGCGCTGGCACGCCCGCTACGGCAAAATTATTTATCTATAAGACTCAGGTGAACAATAACCGTACTGTTTCAGATACTAAGCGAAGTTTCTATACGATTCACACTCGACCGATCAACTCAATTTACCGTCGAGTGGTGGAAGAGTTGATGGTAGAAATGCACTTGCTTTCGGCAAATGCCGATTTTCAATACGACCCGATTTATGCTTTGGGTGTAGTGACAGCTTTTGATCGATTCATGCTTGGGTACGCCCCAGAAGCCGACAGAGTTTCGATTTTTAACGCTTTGTGCAAGTCCCTAGAAGACGATCCAGAGCGCTACAAGCAAGACGCTCAGCGATTGGAAAGCTTGGCAGATAGACTTTCCGGCCAAGAGTTGCTCTCGTGGCTCGATCGTTCCACCAGCTTTGAAGATACAGCGGATTTGCAAGCGTCTTTAGGGGCGATCGCCAGCAACCCTCAATTTAAGTACAGTCGCTTGTTCGCGATCGGTTTGTTCTCGCTATTAGAAAAAGCTGACCCTAACTTAGTAAAAGACCAAGAAACGCGAAACGATGCGATCGCCAAAGTCAGTGCGACCTTGCACCTGCCTGAAGACAAAGTTAGCAAAGATTTAGATTTGTACCGCAGCAATTTGGAAAAAATGGCCCAAGCGCGAATAGTGCTTCAAGATGTCATCCAAGCCGAACGGAAAAAACGCGAAAAGCGAGAAACAAAAGTTACCGCTGGCCCCTCGGCAGACTCTTCTGACAGCAACAATTAATCCTTTGAAGGATGAAGGAAGTTCGGCAACGGATTCTATAACGGATGTAACAGATGTCAGGAACAAGGAAGAAGGAAGAGGGAGTTTTTTATGTTTTACATAAAATAGAAAACTCTTAAATTTTAATTTTTTGTTCTTGAATTCAGGCTTCAGGCTTCAGATGAATCTTGCTGGCTCAGAAACTAAAAATCCCGCTTTCTGAATTGAGCGGGATAGACTTAACTAAAATAGAGCTGTTGGGGTCGTACTAAGGCTGTGGCTCAAAATTAGTGGCGTTAGCTTGCAGCCAAGTGCTTAGCTGGGAAAGAACCTCGTTGCCAGAAGACTTGCCCAAAGCTGTGGGGTTTGGGGTGTCGGGCCTGTCCAAGTTGCGAGCGATCGCTGCGTTGACTTCTTTGGAAATCAAATCGTGAAGTTGCTCTTTAGCCCTAGCCCTTTGAAAGTGAGCCCCCTCTTCCGTCGTAGCGTACAGAGGTGGCAGCCTATTTAAAGCATAAGCTGCAATATCTCCCACATCTAGACTCAGGTCGCTCGTCGCTTCAATTTCGGCCACCCTAGCGATCGCATCGCTAAGCACCAACTCTTCCATCACGTTGATGAACTGTTTGCGTGGCAGTACCACCACTTCGCCAGTCAACAAAGATCCCATCAGACGATCGAGAGCCATATACTCTTCGATCGACAATTCCGAAGCCGTATTGCAGATCCGTCCCACCTCAGCTTCCATAGACGGCGTTAAATAGCCATCCTGTAAAGCCTGTTCAACAATTTTTTCAATACTCATATATGCGTCCCCGCTCAACGGCATCATCAATAAAGTTTTGTGAAGACGCGATTGTTAGCGTCTTGAGATTCGAGTTTTGAGAGTTGAGTTGAGAATTTTTATACAAATCCTAACTCAATAGTGATAACCCATAAAGTTATCTGCACACCCCAGCCACAAACTTACCCCATAATTGACTGATAAATTCGTCAAAATCCGTAAGAAGTCCTACTCAATTCCCTGAAGTCGCCAAGGTACAGGATCGACGCACTGCCCGTGCACATAAAGTCCCCAGTGCAGGTGAGGACCTGTCGCAGCCCCCGTTGACCCCAGAGCACCAATTACTTGACCCGCTTTCACGACATCGCCTTCCTTGACATCAATCCGGCTGAGGTGCATCAAAATACTTGCTACGCCTTGACCATGGTCGATACCAACGACGTTGCCGTGGATTTTGAACCCTTGCGATTCGCGTCCCACGAGAGACACCCGACCTGCTGCTGGTGCGACTACAGGGGAACCGTAAGCACCCGCGTAATCAACGCCGCGGTGGTAGTAGTCTTGAGCAAATACCCCATTATAATAACGTCGCACCCCGTAAATAGTAGTAATTTCGCCGGAGTTGGGGCGCAACAATTTGCCGTCCCAAAATTTTTCGGGTGTCACCAGTGCTTTAAATGCGTCTACGCGATCGAACTCCGCATCTGTACCTTCCTCGTCTTTCCCAGGCGGTAGCCAGATGGATTGAGTGGGAAAATCTCGCGATCGAACTTTTACGCTCAACTTCTGCACTTGTCCATCACCTGTGACTTGGATTTGGCGGGTACCGGGTTTCTCTACCGGCGTCGTCGGCAGCAATGCCCGAAACCGCCCGTTGCCGATGGGAAATGCGGGGTAGTTTTTTTCCTGTAGAGAAACTTTGGGAGTTTGCCCGCCGTTACCGTCAACCTGAATCATTACTGACAGGGTATCTCCCAGTTCGGGATTTGTCGGCGTCACAACTACCTGCAAAGCTTGCACTGGCAGGGCAAAACTTAGAATGCCAGCAACAATTCCCCCGATCGAACTGGCGGTTAACTTGTTCGCTTTCAACTGCCCCCACTGCAAAATCAGACCCGTAACTATTTCCGCACTTAGCCCGCCGTTGCCTCGATTCACAGTCATTATCATCACTAGCCGTCCTTAACCCTTCTCTCGCTGAGATTTTTTCAACTATCTAGACTAACTATAGCAATCCTCAATGAGCCGAAAGAAACAGCCGTAGGTAAAAATCTTGGGAAACTCAAAGATTTGGAGATGAGAGACTAACTTAAATAAATACTTAACAACACTCAAAAATTTGACCAGGTGATCATACTCTCGCACAAATCCCGTTGCATTCATCAAGTCCAAGATTTACAATACTTCGTACAGTTTCATTGCCCACGCATAGGTAGCTATAAACCCGGTTTCTACGAATTTTGCGACGAGTCCGGAAAAATTTAGGAAGAAACCCGGTTTCTGAAATCTGTCGGCCTCAGCCCCCGCTTGCGTTTTTATGTCGTAGCATCAAACCCTTGATTTTCACTTTGGCTGATAGCGTGCTTCGTAAGCGTTGCTTGCAGCTATTGGGTCGCCCTGAAACCTTTATTCTCAGGTAGGCGCTAAAAAACTAGCTGTCCGAAGTGTTGCTGCTGTTAAATCACTTCTTTCTTGACCATTTACTTTCCTAGAACATTCCTAAAACTCTCTAGTTAGAGTAGCCTCTTTTGGAGAAATTAGTATTAATTACCCATTTTTAGGCCTCCATTTTAAAATGGATGGTATGAGATAAAAATTGAAAACTGCTATAGTCTTATCACCTAGATTTATAGAGATTCAAAGGCAGCAGTGAAACCATCTAATGTCAAGCATTCTTCCATAAATTCCTCTACATCATTGACATTCTCAAGCTGATATTCCATGATGCGTTGACCATCGCCTTTCATCTTTTTGGAAGAGGAAGGCGTGGCCGGATATTTGGCAGCGATCGCTTTGAAAGCTTTGGAATGGGTATCCCAGCTTTCAGCAGAACATTTTATGATTAAAAGCCACATGATTAAATTCCTCCTTGGGTTGGGTTTACTAATAGTCTGACACGAGTAAAACTTAGATCGATAGTGCCGATAAATCAAGGGATTCTGTTGTTTGGAAAAAAGCTAAAAGCCGAGCCACTATGCGAGCGACACCACCCTTAACATTAGACTCAACATTCAAAGGCATCACCGGATCGTGGAGTGATAAGCGTAACAGAAACCAGCCGGATTCGCTAGCTGACGTGCAGGAAATTCGTAGACCTTCGTAGTTATTGGGAACGATTTTCCAGTCTGCTTGCGTTGAGACAAATTCTTGCAGTTGCTCAATAACACGATATCCTTGGGCTTGGAAATCATCCCCACTAAGTTTAATCCGAAATTCTGCACTTTCTTCTGGCTCGTTTAAATTTGCAATTAAATCGGGCAAAGATTGATTTGCTAGCTTGGATTTAGCCAATTCAATCAATAATTTGCTGACTAAATAAGCGCCATCATCCAGAAAGTAATTTTCTTTCAAAGCTCCATGTCCCGATGTTTCAATCGCCAGCCATGATTCCTGTCCAGATTCATTGAGGCGAATCGACTCGTCAATCACATTTTTGTAGCCGCGCTTAAAGCGATGGTGAACCCCTTTTAAATCTTGTTCGATGAAGTGCGTTAATCCATCGGAGGTGATAGAATCGGTGACAATGGTAGAGCCTGGGTGTTCTTGTAATACGATCGCCGAAATCAAGGCAATTAAGCGATTGCGATTGAGTTCCTTGCCAACTTGATCGACGGCAGCACTGCGATCGACATCGGTATCAAAAATAATCCCAAAATCAGCTTGGTGTTCACTTACCGCTTGACAAATTGACTGCATTGCCTGTTTATCTTCTGGATTTGGCACATGATTGGGGAAAGTACCATCGGGTTCTAAAAACTGACTGCCCGTGGTGTCTGCACCTAAAGGCTTTAAGACTTTATCAACATAAAAACCGCCAGCACCATTGCCCGCATCCACAACAATTTTTATTCCTGTTAGTGGTTGCTCAAAATTATCGGGATGATTGACTGATTCCCTAATTTTTGTGACAAATTGGTTAGCATAAACTGAGATAAAATCATGCTTTGTAATCTTACCGGGCAATGAGGCGGGCTGAAAGTAATTGCTTTGGGCTACTGCTAAGATATCTGTAATATCCTGCTTTTGTAACCCACCTTTGGCAGTGAAAAACTTTAAGCCATTTCGATTAAATGGCAAATGGCTAGCAGTGAGCATAATCGCGCCGTCGCAATCAAAACCAGGGGTAATGGTACTCATAAACATGGCGGGGGTTGAAGCCATTTCAAAGTCGTATACGGTTGCACCAACTGAGGCGATTCCCTCCATGACTGCTTGCATTAAGGTTGGCCCTGATAGGCGACTGTCACGCCCGATCGCGATCGTTAATTCTGCCGCTGACTTATTGACTTTTTGCACCAGCCAACTGACAAAGGATTTACCTAAGATTGTCGCAATTTCGGGCGTTAGGTTGACTTTTTCATTGGGAACGCCTTCGAGGGCGATACCGCGAATGTCTGATCCATTTTGAAGTTTTGTCCAGTTAAAGATTGGCATAATACATTGATGGTAAGTAAAAAGATCGGAGTCGGCGGTTGAAACCGATCATACAAAGTTTTGTCGGTGGCTAGACGGTTCGACTCAGCTTAGCCGAACGTCTTTCGCGGACTAAAAAATAAACAGGGGAGAAATTTTTGATTTGGTATTATTAGTCATTAGGGTGACAGAGTTTTTCAATTCAATCAGCTAATCGGCATTTAAGTTGTATTTAAAGAAACAATCCCAGTCTTGTGGGTGGGATTTGAGCAACGCCCAAAATATCCAATTGAAATGTTGAACAGCTTACTGGGAATGTTGGCCCCATCACCGCTAAGATTAAGCTCTAATTCCTTAGTCGCGTTCAACGCTGTAAATTGCCTGCAAGCGGAACTCACCATGAGGGGGAACTTCCACAATATCTGTAGCTGCATTGGTCGTTTCTACGCAGAGTAAACGCTGATAATCTGCATCATCAAGGTCGGCCATATTTGCAGAAATTGTCACCCAGGGATTCCACACTACGACGGATTTACTACCCGATGATTTAATGCGAATACGGCGATTGAGGGCGCTATCGTCAATTACTAATTCATTGGTGGCATCGAGATAAATGCGATCGACTTCACCTGTTACTACCACTGCACCCACTTGAGTTTTTTCGACACCACCATCCGCTTTATCAAGATACTGGCTATTTTCTAAACCTAAAACCTGCACGCGGTTGATATCGCCGACTTGGAAATAGGTGTGGAAAGCTTGGGTGAGGGGAAATGCTTTGTCACCTAGATTGCGGGTGATTAATTCTACAGTGAGGCTGGTGCCGATCGTAATTGCGATCGCCAGTTCAAAGGCTTGGGGCCAAATTGCTCTAGTTTCATCGGTATCCTTGAGTCCTAGAGTGACTTTGGTTGCGCCGTCTGGAGTTGTGGCGGTTTCTAGCACATTCCAGAGGCGATTCCGCACGAATCCATGACTCGGACGCCCCAAGGCTTCGGGATCGGGGCCAAACCAGGGCCAACAGATGGGTATACCGCCTTTGATGGCTTTCCCTTCGGCGTAGTAGGCTTTTTCGCTGAGGAACATCAAGTCTGTGGTTTCGGGGGCGGGTTGAAAGGAGAGCACTTGACCGGAATACACAGAAATTAAGGCTTTGGCTTGACCGTTGTCGATGTGAATCATCGGGAAACCACCCTTTCCGGTGGCGAAGGTGAGGTTCCCGGCAATGCCGTAGTCTGTGTTTAATTGGTCAATACTCATGCTGTTGGCTTGGTGAATTGCTTTACAATTATCCGATATTATGGTTGCTAGATTGATTAGATTGTTGAGTTGGATGGGGGAAGGTGCGATCGACACAACCATGCCCTCCGACAAACAGATGGGAAGTGCCAACTGATCGCGAGGCGATGTGCGATCGAACCCACCGGCACAGCTTGCTGAGTTCTCCGTAAGCAAGCTAATGCCGCAGTTCATCAAAACACGGCGCAGCCGCAAAACTCCGCATCTATTCGAGGGTTATTTCACGCGGCAATGGCCAAGGATGCGCCCAAAACAGGGCAAAGAGCGCTGTCCGACTGACTGCATCGGCTAGCGTTCGCATCGAAACTTCACTTGTCAGCGGCGGAGTTTCGCCGAAACCCGGTAAGTCCACTGCGATCGCTTCCGCTTCGGCGTTACTCAATCAAGCTATGGATGACCCAGGAACAGTTCAGCCGTTGGGTTAAATTCAGTTGAGTCGCTCGACTCTCATGCGATCATCCCACTTTACAACTCCTGACGAGTCGGACGGATGATCATTTCGTTGACATCCACATCACCGGGTTGCTCGATGGCATAGGCGATCGCCCGGGCGATCGCATCCGCATCAATGGCGATTGAATACAACTGATTCACCCCTGATGCCGTATCACCATGAGTGATGGTACTGGTTAACTCAGTGGCAACCGCACCGGGGGAAATATTGGTAGAACGAATTTCACCGTTTGACTCCAGCCGCAGCCCTTCGGAAATCGCTCGCACGGCATACTTGGTAGCGCAGTAAACTGCCCCCGCCGGAAATACTTTGTGTCCTGCAACAGACGACAAGTTGATTACGTGTCCAGACTTCTGTTGGCGCATAGTCGGCAGCACCGCAGCGATGCCGTAAAGTACGCCTTTAATGTTGACATCAATCATTTGATCCCACTCATCGACCTTAATCTGGTCAAGGGGAGACAGTGGCATTAAACCCGCATTATTGACCAGCACATCAATGCGCCCATAGGTTTCCAGCGTTGCGTCCGCCAATGCTTGCACTTGGGCGCGATCGGCAACATCGGTGATTCGATAGGCAACGGTGCCACCTGTTTTTTCGATGGCAGCCACCAATTCCTTGAGTCTATCTTCGCGGCGGGCAGCAAGCATCAGTTTGGCTCCGCTGGCGGCTAAACGATGAGCGGTGGCTTCACCTAAACCACTACTTGCTCCAGTAATGATGACAACCTTGTTTTGAATCTCAGACATATTCACTCCTGTTAATTGATTAAATCGGCTCACGTCACGGCGATGGGAACGTGCCTTGTACTTGAGGCCGCATCAAAAAAGCCTTTATTGAGCGACTGGTTTACAGAAACACTAAAACAGTGATTCCTAGTGGATTTGTGTAAAACCGATCGCAAATCCGCTTAATTACCAAGCGCGATCATATTGAATTGGAGCAGGCACCGATTGACGTAGTTGCTTCGCAGCCCGCATCGGCCAATAAGGATCGCGCAGCAGTTCTCTGGCAAGTAATACCATATCTGCTTGACCTGTACGGATGATTTGGTCAGCCTGGGCGGGTGCAGTAATCATACCAACTGCTCCGGTGGCGATGTTGGCTTCGCGTCGAATGCGATCGGCAAAAATAGTTTGATAACCTGCACCCGTCGGAATCTTTTCACCCGGTACAATTGCGCCTGATGAACAATCGATTAAATCAACGCCCAGTGACTTTAATTTATCGCTGAGTGCAATACTTTGTTCAATGTCCCAACCATTTGGAACCCAATCGGTTGCAGAGATGCGAACCCAAAGCGGTGTTTGATCGGGCAAAACATTTCGCACCGCTTGCACAACTTCACATAAAAACCGGATGCGATGCTCAAAACTGCCACCATAGTCATCAGTCCGTTGATTGCTCAAGGGAGACATAAATTCATGCAGTAGGTAGCCGTGAGCCGCATGAATCTCGATTACGTCAAATCCGGCTTCGAGGGCGCGTTGAGCTGCGTTGACAAAGAATGCGGTCTGCTTCTGAATGTCTTCGATACTAAGAGCGATCGGGGCGGGGCTATCGGGAGCAAATGGAATGGCGCTAGGGGCGATCGAAGTCCATCCTCCTTGAGATTCCGAAAGCACATCGCCCCCATCCCACGGAGGTGCTGTACTGGCTTTTCGACCTGCATGAGCAAGTTGAATTCCAGCAACCGCACCGTTGCGGTGAATTAACTCGACGATTCGCGCCAACATTTCAATGTGAGCATCGTCCCATATTCCCAAATCTTGCGGCGTAATTCGTCCTTCAGGCTCTACTGCCGCTGCTTCAGTCATGACAAGCCCTGCCCCTCCTACGGCTCGACTGACAAGATGAACCAAATGCCAATCATTCGCGAATCCATCAACGCTTGAATATTGACACATGGGAGAAACTGCAATGCGATTGCGGAAGCTAACGCCACGTTGATCGAATGGCTCAAATAAATGCGACATGGTTGTAAAGCAGTGAGTTATATAAATGCACAGATGTCAAGTACAGACTTTCTTCACACTGGGAAGTTGACTGACCTCATTCCACCAAGTCCGCAGCTTCGGAGTTTGAGCGATCATTGCTTCGTACTCTGGGGTTTGCGATAGGTAGGTGAAGACGGGAATTAGGTAGAAATCGGCAATGCTCAGTTCGTGACCGAGCTCATACGGGTGTCCTGCAGTTAGGGAGTCGATCGCCTCCTGTGCAGTCTTTACAGGTGCGACGGCAGCTTTGTCCAACCTACATCCCGAAGGGACTGGTCATTTTGAGGTCTCAAGAGCAACGACACAATTACTTATCCAAAACCTAAATCTTTATGGTTATCAAAATCGGGAATTACTGGAAAAAAACACAAAAGTGTCAGAGTAATTATGTAGTAGATTGGGTAAATCTGCAAGCATGGCTTGACTAGAAACGATTTCAACTAATCTTTTTTACCGATCGCCGATCGGTGAACGTACACAATTATAAAATCGCTCAGTCCAAAAAAGTAATCAACACCACTCCACCCAGCCTGCAATTGATTAAAAAAAGTAACTTAATTTAATCTTTCCGCCATCATCGGCTTGAGGTGAAACATTACCCCCAATCAAGCCCCAATGCCTCGATCAACTTGCAAGAGGTTAAGCTTTTGGTGAGGTGTGAAACTCTTTGGTATCAGAAAATACCTCGTTCTCTAGTTGCAGTTGCCTTGGCTCCCCAACTACAGTCAACGACGCAAACATAGTCAACACATTAGAGACTATAATATAACTTTATACTTTTTTCATAAAGTTGTGCAAGAAGACTTCCGACTGATCGTTGACTTAGTTCTAGTTCTCGCTGCTGCCGCAGCAGGAGGACTCTTTGCATCGTTATTGCGACAGCCGGTAATTCTCGGCTATCTCCTGGGAGGGATCGTAGTGGGGCCGGCCGGTTTGGGGCTGATAAAAGAATTAATTCAGGTAGACACCCTGGCTGAATTCGGGGTTGCCTTTCTGTTGTTTGCCTTGGGAGTGGAATTTTCCTTCGCCGAACTCCAGAAAGTTAAAGCCATTAGTTTGGGCGGGGGGGGTTTGCAAATTGTCCTGACGATCGCCTTTACTACTGCAATTTCCTTGGCTGTAGGCTGGGTAGAATCGCCCGCTCAAGGCGTGTTTTTAGGAGCGATTCTGTCGCTTTCTTCGACAGCAGTTGTACTCAAGTGCTTGATGGAACGCAATGAAGGCGGTACTTCCCACGGTCAAGTCATGCTGGGAATATTAGTAGTTCAAGATTTGGCTTTGGGGCTAATGTTAGCAGTTTTGCCGGCACTCAATCAGCCAGCAGAAGCGATCGGCATGACGGTAGCGTGGGCCCTGCTGCGGATCGGGTTATTTGCTGCCGGTGCTGTAGTCGCGGGCATTTGGATCGTACCGCAGTTGCTGCGCTACCTGGCTAAAACAGAAAGCCGGGAACTGTTTTTACTGGGAGTTGTGGTTTTGGCTTTAGGGATTGCGCTGCTGACAGAATATTTGGGTTTTTCGATCGAGATGGGCGCATTTGTGGCGGGTTTGATGATTTCAGAGGTTGAATATGCCGACCAAACTCTCACTTATGTCGAGCCTTTGCGAGATATTTTTGCATCCTTATTTTTTGTCACCATCGGAATGTTAATTGACCCGATGTTTTTGTGGAACCATCTAGAATTAATTCTGGGACTGGTATTTCTAGTATTTGTCGGCAAATTTTTGATTATAGCGCCGATCGTCCGACTATTTGGCTATCCGCTAAAAACAGCATTGATCGCAGGTTTGGGCTTAGCTCAAATAGGAGAATTCTCCTTTGTACTCGCTAGTTCCGGCCAAGTTATGGGGCTGGTTTCGCGGAACGTTTACCTATTAATTTTAGGCACCACAGCAGTCACCCTCGTCCTGACTCCATTTGTATTGAGAAGCGTGCCACAGTTATTGAAATGGGCGGAAAATTTCGGGCCTTTGCAGCGCTATTTTGACGAAACATCTCAACCTGTGGCAATAGCTGAAACTTTGCCGGAACAAAATTATGTTGTGGTTTGCGGCTATGGGCGAGTCGGTAGAATTTTAGTCAAAATGCTGCAAAGCCGCAACTGTTCAGTTGTGGTGATCGACGAGTCAGAAAGTAGAATTCAAGAGTGTAGAGTGCAAGGAATTCCTTACATTTACGGGAATGCTGCCAGCTTGCACGTATTGGAAGCCGCCCGGGTGGAACGGGCAAAAGCCATGGCGATCGCCCTTCCCGATCCCATGAGCACTCGCTTGTGTCTGAAGCGGGCTTTAGAATTAGTCCCGGATTTGGATATTGTGGTGTGCGCGAACCAAGATAAAGACATCGAACTGCTTTACCAACTGGGGGCATGGGAAGTCGTGCAGCCCGAGTTTGAAGCCAGTTTAGAACTGTCTTCCCACTTGCTGGCTGGCATGGGACTCTCGGCAATGGCGATCGGGCGGGATGTACAGCAAATTCGCAGCAGCCGCTATCTGGAATTGCGGCCACCGCGCGAACCTTTGGCGATTTCGCGGGATTTGAAAGTGGCGGTACGAGATATGAACAGCGAGTGGTACAACTTGCCGTTAGGTTCTCCCATCGCCAGTATGACTCTGGAAGAAACTAACTTGCGGCAGTTGACAGGGGTCAGTGTGATGGCGATCGTCCGCAAAGATGGCGAGGAAATTGATTATCCCAACGGCAAGACAGCTTTGCAGTCGGGCGATCGACTTTTTGTAGTGGGAGAACCGGAAGAACTCATCAGTTTTGAGTTGCTGGCGAAGGGGGAAGTTGCAGTGCCGCAGGGCGACAGTTCTTGCCAGTGGCTGAGGTTGCCAGCAAACAGCCCTTGGGCGGGCAAAAAACTGTCAGAGGTAGATTTGCTGACCCAGTACGGGGTGCAGGTGCGGGCGATCCGCCGGGAAGGGAAATTTACTCGCTGGCCCGACGGAACTAGCAATTTGCAAGAAGGCGATCGTTTGCTGCTGTGCGGCGGCTTCTACGAGCTCGGCTTGATGCAGCGGACGGCCTCACCACCGATGCCGCAACCTGCTTTAAAGCTGCCTTTGGTCAAG
Organism: Microcoleus sp. S13C4; assembly: GCF_036700865.1. Lineage (NCBI taxonomy): Bacteria > Bacillati > Cyanobacteriota > Cyanophyceae > Oscillatoriales > Microcoleaceae > Microcoleus > Microcoleus sp. S13C4. The sequence goes on along the minus strand of NZ_JAUBPS010000001.1, from coordinate 75,417 downwards.
GTTCAAGTCAGCGAAAAGCTGTTTAGCGATTAGGGAAGGAAGAGGGAAGAAGGAAGAAGGAAGAAGGAAGAGGGAAGAGGGAAGAAGGAAGAGGGAAGATTTTTCCCATCGCCCCGTCTCCCCCTCCCCACTCTCAGCCGTTGGGTTTGAGATAAGCAATTGCTGGCCGCGAGATCAGAATTTGTGTTTCTGAGGGATCTAGGAGGCAAATGCAGCTATTATCCTGCCAAAAAATTCTGCCAGCTACTAAGTCGCCGGTCAGGAGTTTGATCTCCACGTGTTGTTTGTCTTTGATGTAGCTTTGTATTAAGCGAACGCTGGGCAATCCGGTTTCAAATTCAGACATAGTTCAGAAAAATATAGTCAAATATTACCTTAAACCATATTCTTCTGTTTATACCGTTTAAACCTTACTGCCACAATTACAAGTGCCTGTACCCGATGACAGAGAAACCCATTGACGGTTACTTTTCTACCGATATTCATTGAGCCATTGACATCAGCATTAATTAGATATCCCTGTAGAGTTGTAAAAATTATATTTGTTGATATTTGACTAGAAAGGACTATAAATTGCATAAAGTTTTATAATACTAGGAAATGGGTAATTGTGTCATCAAATTATCTAATCCGTTTTAACCAAAAGAGGTTTGTTTTTATGCCGATCGAGTTTGCGAAGTATCAGGGACTGGGAAATGATTTTATTCTGATTGACAACCGCCACTCGTCAGAACCAGCGATCACGCCAGAACAAGCTGTGGATTTGTGCGATCGACATTTCGGGATTGGCGCAGACGGCGTGATATTTGCTCTTCCGGGTCAAAATGACACTGACTATACGATGCGGATTTTTAACTCCGACGGTTCGGAACCGGAAATGTGCGGCAACGGGATTCGCTGTTTGGCTAAGTTTATCGCCGATTTGGAAGGGTCAGAGGCGAAAACTCAGTACCGCATCCACACTCTGGCGGGTGTGATTAGCCCGGAATTGCGATCGGACGGTCAGGTGAAGGTGGATATGGGAGTTCCCCGGCTGCTGGCTGCGGAAATTCCGACAACTTTAGCCGCATCGGATGCCAAAGTTATTGATGTGCCGATCGAAGTTGCTGATAAATCTTGGTCTGTTACCTGCGTCAGCATGGGCAATCCTCACTGCATTACGTTTGTAGAGGATGTTTCGGCTGTTGCTTTAGAAACTATCGGGCCTCAATTCGAGCACAACCAAGCCTTCCCGCAGCGTACCAATACCGAATTTATTCAAGTGATACGTTCAGACTATGTAAAAATGCGGGTGTGGGAAAGAGGCGCGGGTGTTACTCTAGCTTGTGGGACTGGTGCTTGTGCTGCTGTGGTAGCTGGGGTGTTGGTAGGGAAGTGCGATCGGGCAACTGCGGTTGAACTCCCCGGCGGCGTTTTGGAAATCGAATGGGCAGAAATTTCTGGGCGGATTTACATGACCGGCCCGGCACAGCGAGTATTTACTGGTTGTATTAGTGATTAGTGATTAGTCATCAGTCATCAGTCATCAGTCAGAAGGTTTTTTTGGTGGAATTCACAAACAATAAAAATTATTGACTTCAAAATTTTTATTGAATTTTGACCAATGCCTTCCCCCTTCACAAGTTATTGGCTGCGGACTGAAGACTGAAGACTAATAACTCAGCCTAAAATCTAAAATCTAAAATCTAAAATCTAAAATTAAGTAGGTGGACTTGCATGGCTGGAGGTATTTATCTGATTCAGGATGACGACAGGCTGGTAGAAATGATGGAACAGCCCTACGACTCGGAAGACCAATTACAAGACTTGTTAGTAACTTATCCTAATTTGATCGCGGGAGACCAAATCGATCGGGCGACACCGCGCAGGTGGCTGTTAATTTCGCGGGAAGCAGCAGTGGCCAGCGATGAAGAAACAGCGGTACAGTGGTCGCTGGATCATTTGTTTCTCGACCAAAATGCCGTTCCTACTTTGGTGGATGTCCGGCGAACTCCGAATGCTGATATCCGGCAAAAAGTTTTGGGTCAGTCGATCGACTATGCTGCTAATGCGTTGTTTTACTGGCCCATCGATTCAATTATTGCTCTGTTTGAAGCTAATTGTCGCGATCGGGGTCGCGATCCTGAACAGATTTTTGAAGAGTTTCTCGGTGCAGATGCCAATGAAGAGAGATTTTGGCAGAAGGTTAAAACTAATTTGCAAGCGGGTAAAGTTCGCTTAGTGTTTGTAGCTGACGAAATTTCCGCTGAAATGCGCCGAGTTGTGGAATTTCTCAACGAACAAATGGACCCGGTTGAAGTTTTGGCTCTGGAAATTAAGCAGTATGTAAGTGAAGATGGTTTGAAAACGCTGGTTCCTAGAGTGATCGGTCAGACAGCGGAAGCACAGCAGAAAAAATCCAGCGCAACGCGCGAAAGAAGGCGTTGGGATGAATCTTCATTTTTTGCGGAAATCAAAGCTAGACGAGGCGCGGACGAGGCGCAAATGGCAAGAGCAATTTACTTGTGGGCAAAAAGTCAAGAACCCGAAGTTCAGATCCAATGGGGAACGGGGGATGCCTACGGCGGTTTCGCCGCCCAATTGCCTCACAGGGGAAGAAAACCCTATCAGTTATTCACTGTAGATATTGCTGGCAGAATGGAGATTTCTGCTGATAATTACGGTTCCCAGCCGCCGTTTAATGCGGAACCGAATTGGCTGGAATTGAGAAGTAAGCTGAGTTCGATCGGTCTGTCGCTGCCTATAGAACCGGGTGAGAGAAGGTCGCCGAGTCTGGCTTTGTTTACTTTACAAGATGAATCGGCCCTCAACCAAGTTATGCAAACTTTTGACTGGGTGATTCAGCAAATTAAAACGTTATAGTCAGTTGTCAGTTGTCAGTTGATAATTGGTTATTATCACCAACAAATAACCAATAACAACTAACAACCCAAAAATAACCAATAACTACTGACTAATGACTAATGACTAATATCGAATATTTGCTTGTTTCATTCGCCGCAATGCTTCTCCCAGTCGATCGCAATCTGCAATTAAACTAATTCTCACATATCCTTCGCCGCCCGGCCCAAAAGCATTGCCAGGAGTCACCACAACACCAGTTTGCTGCAAAACATTGAGGGCAAAATCCGTAGAACTCATGCCGCGAGTGCAGGGAACCCAAAGATACATGGCAGCCAGAGGTTTGGGAATATTCCACCCTAATTCTGCCAATCCTTCCACCATGAAATCACGCCGAGTCCTGTAACGATTCTGCACTTCGTGCAAGTAACTGTCCGGCAATTGCAGTGCTGTTTCTGCTGCTGTCTGCAAAGCGGAAAATATACCGTAATCTAGGTTAGTTTTTAATGTCCGCAAACCTTGAATAATTTTGCTATTTCCTACTACAAAACCGACGCGCCAGCCGGCCATATTGTAGGTTTTGGACATGGTGTGAAATTCGACACCGATTTCTTTACCGCCGGGAATTTCTAATAAACTTGTCGGTTGATAGCCGTCAAAGGCTAATTCGGCATAACACAAGTCGTGAACCAGCAAGATTTGATGTTTGTGTGCGAAAGCAACAATATCTTTGTAAAATTCGCGGGGTGCTGTTGCTCCAGTCGGATTGCTGGGATAATTGAAATAGAGTATTTTGGCTTGTTCGGCTACGCTGTCGGGAATGTCGGCTAAGTCAATTACCCAGTCGTTTTCTGGTTTGAGGATGATGTTGTGAACTTTTGCGCCGGCAATGATTGGCCCGCGAAATAATACGGGATAAGCGGGACTTGGTACTAATATTACGTCCCCTGGATTGATATAGGCGATCGCAAAATGTGCTAAACCTTCTTTAGAACCCAACAAAGGCAATGCTTCGCTTTCTGGATCGAGTTCAACGTTGTAGCGGCGGCTGTACCATTTAGTAATAGTACGGCGGAAACTGGCAGTTCCTTCAAAGGGTGGATAGCCGTGATTGGCAGAATTTTGGATGGCTGCGACAGCCGCATCTACTACTGGTTGAGGAGTGGCCCCGTCGGGGTTTCCCATTCCTAAGTCTATTAAATCGAGTCCTTGTTCGCGGGCGCGGGCTTTGAGTTCGTCGAGACGGGCAAATACGTAGGGCGGTAGTTTTTGCAACCTGTCAGCAGGGCTAATCCAATCCAAGGTCATTTATTTTGTGTCAGTTGTCAGTTTTCCTGGTTTGTAGTAAGGACTTCCGTCCTTGCTAGCACAGCCTTTTCAGGACTAAAGTCCTTACTACAAACTGTTTTAATTCTTAATCTTTAATTCTCCCACAGGTGCGGTGGTAGAAACCATCGCTGCCATTAATTGTTGGGGAACAACTTTAAAAGGCAGTCGATGGATGTCGGAATTGGGATTGCAGGCTATGTCGGCGGCGCGCTGCAATTCTGTGATGGTAATGTCTCCGAGTCCGAGGTTGTCTAAAGTTTGGGGCAATCCAATCTCGGCATAGAATTTTAGCAGTTGCTGTCTGGCGCTAGCGGCGAGTTGATTGTTTTGCAGCATTTCTTCTAGTCGCAGTTGTACTAAAATGCCGTAGGCAACTTTTTCGCCGTGCAATGTGCCGTGACTTGCTAATAGATGAGTTAAGCCGTTGTGGACGGCGTGGGCGGCGACGGTGCGGCATTGGGCACCGCCAATTCCGCCGATTACTCCTGCTAGCAATACGGCTGCATCTGTGACTTCTTGCCAGGTTTCGCTACCGGGTTCTTTGAGGGCGGCGGCTGATTTTTGGAATAAAATATCGCGCAGTATTCTAGCTTGTTGAACGGCCGAAATAATCAGGGTTTGTTCGGAGTGTCCGCTGCTGACTGATGCTTCGTACCATTTGGCGATCGCATCTCCAATTCCTGCTACTAATGTCCGCTGCGGTGCGGTTTGAATTAAGCCGTAGTCTAGTATTAATAAGTCGGGACATCTGGCTAATGTGACATCGTATTGGAATGCACCTTGTTCTGAATAAATGTTAGAAAGGGCTGTCCAAGCGGCACAGGTGGCTGCTGATGTCGGTATTGTGACGATCGGGATTTTGCACTGATGGGCGACGAGTTTGGCTGCGTCTAAGGCTTTGCCGCCGCCGACACCGATGATGAAGTCGGCTTGATGGGTTTGGGCTGCTTCACGGAGGGTTTCGAGGCTGATTTCGCTGCAATCCTTGCCGTATGCTGTTTCGGCGGATTTTAACTGCTGCTGTTCGAGGATTGGTTGCAGGTAGGGTTGGACGGCGGCGAGGGAGTTGCTGCCGCCGACGATTAGCGGCCGCTTTCCGAAACGGGCGATCGCATCTCCGGCTTGTGCGATCGCCGATCGACCCCGCAATACACAGGCGGGAGCAATTGTCAAGGAATAAATTGCTGGTGCGGTGGCGGTTTTAGTGCTTTGGGTTTGAGTCATCGAACCACTGGATAAGTGACGAGAAGGTTGACGCTTTGCAGGATTGCTGGATTTTATAAGATAACTCTAACCCATGTTGGGCGATCGGGTAAGTTTTGTAAAGTTTTTATTAAGTATTGTTGGGCTGTTGGGGCATGGGAGGGGGGAGTTGAGGGCGATCGCTAATTTGATGAAGAAAATACGGGCGATCGAACTATCATTAGAATTGAGGCCTAACGTACAACTCCCAGACTTGTTTCACTGCTGCGGCATCTGCTTGAGAAATTTGCCCGATTTTCGCTAGCAACAAAGACTTTTCCAAACAATCTAATCTAGACAAACGCACTGTTGAAGCACCGCGCAAACCGCTGACAGACCAATCATTAAGAAATACATCAGTTTGGCTGCGGGGTTTGGCAGAGGTGACGGCGGCTGCTACTACATCCTCGCCATCCAACCATAGCAAAAGTATGGGGCGTTTTTTAGAGGCTGCGCCGTTTGTAAAAGGAATAGTTGCCACCCAAAAATCACCAGGTTCAATAGTCGTCATAAAGTCCTTCGTCTTCGGGTGCGTAACCTTTCAAAAAAGCATCATGACTGCGAGTAATAGCTGGGTCCATTAAATAGTCTTCGCCGTCTAGTAGCGAGCGCTTGAGAGGCGGTGTTTCTGTTGGCGAAGTGCTAGATTCGGAACTTATGGTAAACTGCTTTGTCTGTTGGGATTTGTACAAGAGGAATTGAACGAAATCGAGCACTTCCTCTTGTTGTTCTACCGACAGAAGTCGCAAGTTTTCGGACACTGTTTGTTCGATATTAATAGTGGGTTTCATTGAATTTTTACCCTTCAGATTTGTTAGATTTTTGCGTTACCTACATATATTATCACGACTCTCAAAGGTGAGAGAGTTCCTGATTATAGCCATTCCAACAATATAACCGACCAAAGTTCCTCATCTCTTTGGTTTTAATCATTGGAGGTGGGCTGCTTTTTCCGGCCAAACAAACCAGACATACTTAAACCAGTCACCAATAAGCCTATCATTCCCAATCCGTTCAAAATCGGGTAAATTGCTTGCAGGTGGAAGATTTCACCTGTATGAATTTTTAATAAAAATCTCGATGAAATTTCTATACCGAGCGGCCACTCTCGGACAATAGTTATGACCATTCCCGTCAAGACAGTCAGTGCGATCGGCAAAGCAACAATAATGCCTAGAATGCGGTGGTATTTGCGAAATGCTCTCTTCATAGTGGTTGAAAGTTTGGGAATACTGAGGTTATATAAAGAGGGAGTGTTGAGTGCTTGTTGCTGAGTAAGTGCGATCGCATAACTCTAACAGGACTTAGGCACTCCGAGGGACAGAAACCGGATATTTTAACTTTTCTTCAAGGTGTGAACCAATTACAAGAGTTAAAAAAATCGGTTTCTGCGTCTCAGACTGTAGAATCAAGCACTCACCACTGAAATTTAAGACTTAGGAATGCTACTGATAGTCTTTTCCAGCGACTGCAATTGAGTCAGCACTTGGTCTTTACTGGGCTTAGACTTTTTGAGGTCTGCCATTACTTTGTCTGTAGTCTCTTCAACTGCATCGTAGCTTTTAGGAGCTTTAGCTTTGATACCGTCTTCTACTTTCTTCCAGGCATTCTCAAATTTGTTAAATTCGGTTTTGGCTTTGGCAAAGTTTCCAGCCTGAACTGCTGCTTTGGTACTGGACACCACACCACTCAATTCTGCATAGTTTCCCTGCGATGCTGGTTTCTCAGTTTTTACAGCAGTAGCAGTAGGAACCGGGGCGGATGAAGTTTGCGGAGTGGAAGCTTCCTTAGCGCTGTCGCAACCAGCCAAAGCTATAAGGCTGATGGCGCTAAGGACAAGGATTTGATTAAAACGGGCCATGAACAATCCTCACATAGATTTATACTAAAATCTATTGTGTCACAAAGAAATCAGATCGGTGGGAATAAATCAACATCCTGCAGGATAGTAAATTTTGAAGCTGGAAGGCGGCTGATAGTTTGGTAAGTTTGGTAGGTTTGGGTTGAGGGAGGAAACGCCACTAGATGATGGTTTGCCACTGTTGACCTGAATCCAGTGCAAGCCAACCTACTGACTAGCCTCTTGTGTGTTTTATGTTCAGAAAGCTAATTCGGGCGATCGACATTCCTGATTTTATGGACGATAATCAACACAGATAATTAAGCCTATTACTAATTCTTGCACAACAGTTTCAAAAACTTTGCCGATACATCGGACAAATCGCTAAGTAGTTACACTCCGAACTTGCAAAACATTGCCTCCTGAGTCTGCGTCTAAACAGTTTTCTTCAGTTCGCTGAATGAGAATAATGAAAGGGCGATTTTGAAATTTAGGTTGCCATGTAGCCACAGGAATTATAATCCGCATGGGGATAGAACTAAACATTTCCGAACTAATCACAACCGCAGGACGTGTTTTTTGAATTTCTTGCCCTCGGGTTGGATCGAGTTGTACCAGCCAAACCTCTCCTCGTTTTGGGTTAGCAGTCATACTTAGTCTCCCAGTCTTCGCCATCGAGTACCGAAAACTCGGTTAATTCAGGATACATCAAAAAATCTTCTGCTGTAGCACCCATATATGGTGCTAGTATTTTATGGCGTTCCGCTATTGGCAGGCTAGCAATTTCTCTAAGTGATAGCTTGAGAGTAGGTGCAGTTGTTGACGAACTGTTAGACTAAGAACTTTCGCTAGGTAACTGTTTTTTCTGTTCCGCTTTTTGCACGAGGACTTGTGCAAAGTCGAACACTTCTTGTTGTATCTTTGTTGGCAAGGGAGCGAGAGCGAGGATTGCTTTTGCGAGCATAAATGTGGGTAAGGATGCGGTTGTTAATAGTGTAGCAGCTTGTAAGTTGGGGGAGGAATATAAGCAACTCAATCTTTTTTTTCATCACTCTTTCTCGTGGCTAAAGCAGGGATGAACTTTCTACGTGGGGAATTAGCACGTACAATATGAACAGTGCTGCTTGCTTGATATAAATAGAGGTACTCGTTGAATTGAACTCCATCGACACTTCTAATTTTTTCTTGGGTTTCACTGCTTTTCGCCCTAGTGACAGGAACCGTTATCTGAGCGATAATTTGGTTTTCGGGAATTCCTTTATCTGCCAAATTGAGCCTTCTTTTTTGGATAACTTGTGGCAATTCGTAAGTTAGCACAGCCTGCAAATAATTACTGAAGCCCGATTTATACACGGAAGTTAGAACCCGCTGCTGCAATTGACTCTTATAAAAAACCTGGTAATCATCTCCAAGTTCTTTTTGAACTTTCTGCCATAAACTAATTCCTTCTCTTTCAAAAGCTATCTCTTCCTGTTTACTCGCAAAACCGGCAGAAGCGGGGTCATCCCAATCCATGATTCCATCATAAATATTTTGCCAATTGAGTAACCGTTCAATTGTTGCCTCCCTCAGCGGTAAATCTGTCGGATCGATATCGCCACCATCATCCATATCCCACAGCGGATAACAATCAAAATCAGCCATCAGCTTAATTCTTTGCATCATTACTGTCTCTCCCGAAGTAAACGGTAAATTAGATCTTTATTTGTAGGGTTAGCACCGACAATATAGCCATTTTCACCGACACTTATTGAAATGTATTGAACTACACCGTTGAACTCAATTTCATAGACATCTCGCTTACGCTTAGTCCCTTGAGTTCCTATAATTATGCCGCTAGTGACCGCACTTATTATAGCATCAATAATCATGTCTTCTGGAATTCCCCTGTTGGCAAAGTCATTAGCGTGATTCTTGCGAATGTGTTGCCACCCTGAAATATCATTACCAATCTCCAAAAAAATAATTTTACCCTCAGACAATCTGGTAATCCGCAGAATGTTCTCTGGGTTATGCTTGATTCGATCGGCCAGCAGTTGGGCAATTAACTCCTCTCTCTCAACCTCATCCGTCAATGAAATTACCTCTAAACGTGCGATAATTTGATATTATCACCAACTTCCTAACATGACCGAACATTCAACCGCAACCTACCGCACCGAAAGCGACTCGATGGGAGACAAACAAATCCCATCTAATGTCTACTACGGCATCCCAACTCTAAGGCGATCGAAAATTCCCCGATTAGCGGCATTAAGCCTTTATTAACATACGTTGATGCTTGTGCTTTAATTAAAAAAGCAACGGCGATCGCGAGTATTCACCCAATTGTAGACTTCCAATTCGCTCATTTTAAGGATGTATATTACATGATCCTGAAAGGACAGATGCTTTGTTTAAGCATAACAATTGTAGATTGAGCGGCTTTACACTGTTTGATAGGTTCTTTGTCGATCGCTGTTGTCAAAGAAGGAGCTAGTCACGATATGCTCTGATTTTATACCCGCAACAGGAGATTCCGAGCGGAGTAAGAAGAAATTGACATACATGAGCAATTTGCGGTATTTTATAGCTATATAGCGAAAAGAGCTAAGCCTGCACAGCATTAGCGACTGCGGTTGAGCTAGACTGTTATGCAACTCAAAGGAGTTTGTGATGTCACTGAGAGTGTTTTTTTACACTAAAAGCCCGCAGGAACGGAGTTGGTCTAACCACGAAAAACGAGAGTTTGCCCGCATTCCCATTGTGGGGGAGTACGTCGCAACTGCGATTAACCGTCCTTGGTTTTGTGTTCAGCTAGTGGTTCACACGCCTTTTGATTGTGAATTTGACCCGGAGGTGTACGCAGTTGCTGCGGATCAAAACGAAGTTCTAGAGATTGCTCAGGCAAATTAAGCGATGACTAAGAAAATCTCAATTGATTACAATGATATAGCTGCAACTGCCTTTAAATCTGTCCTTCCTCATGGTTGGAAAAGCCTTATCCTTGGTTATGACATATGGAAACTATTGATTGAACCACTAGCTCAGAAGGTTATTGATGCTGCTACTTTAAGTCAGGGGAATGATCTTGAAAATATCAAGGAAATAATTAGAGCTGGCAAAGAAAACGGGGTTGATGAGTTAGAGATAAAAATTGCCAAAGAAGCAGGTATAAATATTGGTACTAACCTAAATGAAATAGGTATTCCTTGTAATGTGAATTTAAGAGTGGGGTCACAAGGGGAGACTGTTATTAATATCAAGTACAAGTAGAGAGATACAAGTACGAGCATTGCTGAAACTGTAAGACTGATAACTAATCGATTATAGAGATTATTTTTATATATGACACCACAATCACTTGAACAAATTGTGCAGAAAATTCACGAACTTCAGACACTTATGGTGACAGTTGCAACAGGTGAAGCACGTATTCAGGAAAAAGATGATGAGTATAAGCAGCTATATATGGAAGTGAGATTGAAGCTGGAATCTCTACAAAATGAAGGCTTCAACGTTGACAATCCAAATTCTTTTAGATCCCTGTGGGATTGGTATAATTACTGGTCAGATCATTTGGGTAGTTATGCTTTACGTCGTCAGTATGTTGGGGAACTTTACGAAAAGGTTCTCACACCATTTGAAAATACTCTCTACAAGCATCGCGCAAATGCGATGTCGAGTGAAGAACTAATTGACGACTTGCAGCGCAGGTTAGGTCAGATGATACCTGAACCCCAGACTAGCTTCAAATTCACAATTAATTCTCTGCATCCAAAAATTATTCAGCGATGCCAGCAACAATTTGAATTGGGACAGTATGATGATGCAATATTCAATGCCATGAAAACTGTCGAAGAAGAAATTCGAGCTCGTGCATCAGCAGCACCAAATGATGTAGGAGTTGCTCTGGTTTCAAAGGTTATGAATCCTAATCAACAACCAAAGCTCATTTTTAGTTCAGTAAATGCAGAACAGGAGGCAGCACACTCTATGTACCGAGGCGCAATCGGTAGTTTTAAGAATCCACTCAGCCATCGTTTTTTGGATACCTCCGATCCAATAAAAAGTTTTGAGATTCTAGGTTTTGCAAGTTTATTAATGCGTATGCTAGATGATGCAACTGTAACACCATCTAGCTCAAATGGTGTCTAACAACGCCCATGCACACCGACCGCAGAGAGTTGATCGGTTATGATGCAGAGGTTACTAGCGTCCAGTGAGTGCGAACGTTACATTTTTTACCGACAGGTGAAACCCGATCCCTCGCCCCTTTCCCATACCCCAGAAAAATACACCTATTCAAATCAGAAAAAACACGAATATGCAAGGCCGACTAAACATCTTTTTGAACTTCTATGCGATAGTTGTAGCCCTGTTCAGTCAGAAACAGTTGGCGGTGTCGGGCAAAATCCTCCTCGCAAGTTTGTAGCGATACTAATGTATAAAAGCTGGCATTGTGTCCGTCGGGTTTGGGGCGAAGAATTCGTCCGAGGCGCTGCGCTTCTTCTTGGCGAGAACCATACTTTCCCGATACTTGAATTAAAACATCGGCATCGGGTAAATCGACGGCAAAATTGCCCACGCGAGATAGAATTAATCCGGGAATCTCTTTGTGACGGAATGCTTCGTATAACCGATCGCGGTCTGCCTGTTTTGTTTTCCCCGTAATCAGTGGCAAATCGGTAATTTTGGCGATCGCATCCAACTGTTCGAGATACTCACCAATAATTAAAATACGGTGTCCCGCCTCCTTTTGCAATAAACTTTGTACCACATCCAACTTACCCGGATTTTCCGCAGCAATCCGAAACTGGCTGCGGCGGGGCGCTAGGGCATATTCCATTTTTTCCGCCTCATTTTGGGCGACGCGGATTTCCGTACAATTCGCAGTGGCAATAAATCCCTGTCCTTCCAATTCGCGCCAAGGTACGTCATAGCGCTTGGGTCCAATCAATGTGAATACATCGCCTTCTTTCCCGTCTTCGCGAATCAATGTTGCAGTTAAACCTAACCTGCGTCGTGCTTGTAATTCAGCGGTGATCCGAAATATCGGTGCAGGTAATAGATGGACTTCATCATAAATAATCAGTCCCCACGATTGGGCGTTAAACAACTCGAAATGCGGGAATTCATCATCTTTATTCGATCGATAACTTAGCATTTGGTAAGTCGATAGGGTGACAGCAGCCGTCTGTTTGGTGACACTGCTGTACTCAGCGATCGCATCCTCAGTTAAACTCGTTTTGTCTAATATTTCCCTGCGCCACTGGTGCACTGAAGTCAAACTGCTGGTGAGGATGAGTGTCTTTTGCTTTACCAAACTCATCGCTAACATCCCGACAATCGTTTTACCAGCCCCGCACGGTAGGACGATCGTGCCACTTCCACCTTTTACCTCGCCGTCCTGATAGAATGCCTCTGCTGCTTCTTGTTGATAAGCACGCAAGTTAAAGGGCAAGTCCGCTAAAGTACGATCACGCAAAGAAATCCCTAATTCCGCACCCTCGACATATCCAGCCAAATCTTCTGCCGGATAGCCCACCGCTAGTAAAGCTTGCTTGAGTACGCCGCGATTCCCGGCATCGACTTGAAAGCAAAGATCGGAGATGCGCTTACCCAACATTGGTTTGACGCGATCGTCCCGTACCAGCAATTCCGCTAGGGGCAAATCGGCAATTCGCAGTTGTAAATCGGGGCTAGCCGCATCGATTCTTTCAATTACAGTTAATCCATACCGCGCCCCCAACAGTTCAATTTCCTGCGCTACGGACTCAGGAATGGCATACTTGGCATACTTTCGCAAAGCTGCGATCGCCTCTTCAACTGGCATTCCCGCCGCCCGCGCATTCCACACGCTGAGGGGCGTGATGCGATAGGTGTGGATATGTTCGGGACTTTTGATTAATTCCGCAAAGGGGGCGATCGCTTCTCGCGCCTGTTGTGCTGTGGCAGCGTGAACTTCTAGTAAGATCGATCGATCGCTTTGCACGATCAAAGCATTTTCGGGAACGTAAGTCATAGGAAGAAGGAAGAAGGAAGAAGGAAGAAGGAAGACGGAAGAGGGAAAAAGGAAGACGGAAGAGGGAAGAAGGAAGAAGGAATAAGTTTGTTAGAACAGAAAAGTTTGGTTGATTTGCTCCAGTCCATGTTATAAGGTGCGTCGCGATTGAGAGTGTCGATCTTTTTTTAGGATTTATCGCCAGCGACGCACCCTACAAATACTCAAAGTCCCCCTTTTTAAGGGGGATTTAGGGGGATCTGGACTCAGCTATAAACGAAAGATAAAAAGGTTTTCGGGTGATTTTTGACACTAATAGTATCAGGTGTACTATTTATCCCGCTGGGGTAAGACGTAGCCGATCTGCCGCAGGGCGTTGCGAAATTTAGTTTCCTGGGATAATGGAACTGCTAAAGTGCGATCGCCCGCTAGCTGACAGAATTTTTTGGTACGGGAATCATTGGCAATCAACACTGCTAAATGGGCGTTTGTACATTCGATTAACTTGACAGTTCCTACATCTTGCAAACTATTGGCTCGTTCTGTAACATCCGTCAGAAATTGCTGTACGGTTTCGGGTAGCGGTTCGATACTTCTTGTCTCTAAAACTTCTTTAAATTCTGCTAGCGGGTATCCGGCTTCAATGGCGGTAAATAGCTTTTGTCGATCGAGTTGCCAGACGACATCGGAAACTTTTTTAGCATAGAGATCGAGGACTATCGCATCTGATGTCGCGATGCCTTCTCCTGCTACAACAATATCTAAATTGGGCAGTACGCGGAGTGTTTGACGGAACTCAATTGCTGGCGGAGTGTAATTCTGAGTCAATCCCAAACAGTAAGCCCCCAAAGCTGTCAAGCGAAAAGATATTAAGCCGTCGTAGCGGCTGAGAAATCTCAAATCGTCCGTTCCCCAAAGATCGTCAAAATCACTGGGTACGAGGGACGGATCGGCATAGGCAACATCAATTATTCCAAGGGTAGCAACATACTCAAACAACAGGCAGCGCATATATCTTTCTTGCAGAATATGCCAATCATGACTGCCCGAATATCCTAAGTTACCATACCCAAATTCAGAAATATAGAGATTGTCGGGATCGCGCGTTACTTCAAACCGATTGCCCGTTGCCAACATATACCTGCTAAATTCGCTAAACAGAATCCATTTACCGACAGGACATTCTGCTAGCCTTGAGGCGATCGCCTCTCTCCGCCCCGCCACCGCTGTCATGCCGCGCGCGCCCTTGCCGGTTTGTCCTTTAATCGCATCAATGCGGCGAAATTCATCAAAAGTGTTTGTTTTTAACCAGCGCTTCCATGCTGTCTGTAATCCTTTGGCAGGTGATTCTTGCAAAGCTTTCTGTCCCGCTTTGGTCAAAACGAGCTTTTTGCCCGATAGTTCGGCGAATTTGCTAGCTTGGGCGATCGCGGCCCAAGCAAAGGATTTGATGTTACCAACCTCGTAGAATATATCGCCCTTTTCCAAGGTAGCTTGGCGCTGTTCGTCGTTATAAAAATCACCCCCTTGCAATACGGCGGCGATCGCTTTCAGAGTTGCGGCACCAGGTAATGCGGTTTTCTCACTAACGGCAACTTTGCCCGACTGAATCAGACGCAAAACTGCTTCAAAATCCTTTGGGGCTGCCCGTTCCATTTCAAAAATAGTCAAAGGAAGTTCGTACTCGGATACCTCTCTTTGAGATGTACGAAAGTTATGTTTTTCTACACGAATTATAAAATTATCTGGCAGTACATCGCCAACCAGACTTAAGGAAATTCCTTGAGGTTTTGGCACAAACTTCAGCAATTTTTCTTCAAGATCGTAGGGTATCGCAGTGCCGTAGAAGAACAAGGATAGTAGGGAGGGTTCTCGATTGTATCCATAGCGATCGCTCATTCCCCAGTTTGGTTGTTGTCCGTATTTCGCCATAAATACATCGGCATCATAGCCACCACCTGGCCCATGTATAACTTCCGCTACGGCCGCTTTTTGCAGGTCGTCTAATTGCGCCCAAACTTGCTTGAGTTTTTGTCCCTGCATTTGCTCTTTAATCCCAGCAACTAGGTCAGCCTTGCGGGTTAATTTACGATCGCCCGACAACAGTGCATTCAGCTTTTTTAAATCTTCAACAATTATTCCTTCCAGTGCCTCTTGGAGGGTAGGAACATCATCTATGGTTGGGTAACGCGGCATAATTTTTGGCAATTCGCCTGTTGCAAAATTGTTTGTGCTACCAAATATAACAACTTTCAGAAAATTCTAACTTGAATTTTTGTAACAAAATTCCGCAGTAGGGTTTGATATTTATTGTTAAACACGCAAATTGTCTCTAATAAAGTACAGAAGTACGCTATCTAACAAAGTCGAAATTACACAACTACTCTTGCACAGGTTTAGGGAAGTAATATTAATTGAAAATTTTAGCTTTGAGATTTAACTCGGAGTGTGAGATAATTATTTACAATCGTGACTTGTATGTTACTGAGTCCGCCGGTTAGGTAAAACAGCAGTGACAGTCAGCAGCGTTAAAAAAAATCCCAATTCCCAATCATCACAAACAAAGCGATATGAGCGAACACCCAACCATCAGCTACCGCACCGAAAGCGACTCTATGGGAGACAAACAAATCCCATCTAATGTCTATTATGGCATCCAAACTCTAAGGGCTATTGAAAATTTCCCGATCAGTGGCATTAAGCCTTTATCAACTTACGTTGATGCTTGTGTATTAATTAAGAAAGCTACTGCGCTCGCCAATGGCGAACTCGGCTGCATTCCCGAAGACATTAGTCAAGCCATTGTCCAAGCAGCAGATGAAATCCTAGCTGGCAAATTGCGCGATCAATTTGTAGTTGATGTCTATCAAGCTGGCGCCGGAACTTCTCACCACATGAATGTTAATGAAGTTCTTTCAAATCGCGCTTTGGAAATTATGGGCGAGGAAAAAGGCAACTACAAGCGCGTTAGTCCTAACGACCACGTAAACTACGGTCAATCAACAAATGATGTGATTCCGACGGCGATTCGGATCGGCGGATTGTTGGCGTTAGAAAAAACTCTTTTTCCAGCATTGTCGGAGGCCGTATTCGCCCTAGAAAACAAGGCAGAAGAATTCAAAAATATTGTTAAATCCGGCCGCACTCATATGCAAGATGCCGTACCGGTTCGACTCGGCGATACCTTCGGCGCTTGGGCGCAAATTCTCAGAGAACATACTTTGAGAATTGACAGGGCATCCGATGATTTGACATCCCTGGGATTGGGGGGAAGTGCGGCAGGAACCGGCTTAAATACTCACCCTGAATACTGTCAAAAAGTTGCTGAAATTCTCTCAGAATTAATCGACCAACCCCTGAAACCAGCAAGGCATTTAATGGCAGCTATGCAGAGTATGGCACCGTTTGTAAATGTGTCCGGTGCACTGCGAAATCTCGCTCAGGATTGCGTTAAAATGTCCCACGACTTGCGTTTGATGGACTCAGGGCCGAAAACGGGTTTGAAAGAAATTCAACTGCCTCCTGTGCAACCTGGTTCGTCAATTATGCCGGGAAAATACAATCCTGTGATGGCAGAAATGACATCGATGGTTTGTTTTCAAGTTATGGGTTACGATAGCGCGATCGCCCTTGCCGCCCAAGCGGGACAATTAGAGTTGAACGTGATGATGCCCCTGATTGCCTACAATCTGATTCACAGCATCGAAATTTTAGGCAATACCATCAGCGCCCTGAGCACCAAATGCCTCGAAAAAATTGAAGCTAAGGGCGATCGGTGTCTCGCTTACGCAGAAGGCAGTCTCGCCCTCGTTACCGCCCTCAACACCCACATCGGCTATCTCAACGCTGCCGCCGTTGCTAAAGAATCTCTAGAAACGGGCAAATCTTTGCGGCAAATTGTGCTAGAAAGGGGTTTAATGAGTGGAGAAGACTTGGCAAAAGTTCTAGATTTAGAAAAAATGAGTGCGATGCCAACATCTTCTGCTAACGCTTAGCCGATCGCAAGTATCAACTAGATACTAGAAGGCTGAACTCGATTTAATTCTGCTTTCTGCCTTCTGAGTTCTGCTTGATGGCCACAGGTTAAAGTTAAACAATTCAGAATTCAATTTTTTGATATTTAATTCTGAATTTTTTTATAGTTTAAAATTCTGGAGCAAAATTTATGCGTGCAGGTTCCTTTTCCAAATTAACTCAAGATAAAGAGAACACGACTCAAGTGACCTTTCATTATGTGGAAGGTCACACAGAAACCTTTACTATTCCGATGCCTGCACAAGAATTCCAAGAGGAAGTGCTGAATTTGTTAAATCAACCTTGGTTGACTTTCCATTTAGCCGATCAAACGGTTTTTATCTGCACTGCCCGGTTGGTAAAAGTAGAAGTAAAACCTGCTATCCCGGCACTTCAAGGTCAAGGAATATTTTCTAACTCGCTGCGAGTTAGTACCATGCAGCGGGCTGCTGTTGGCAGATTGCCGATGGATACTTAAACCGAGTTGCTAGTTAGCGGTAATGGGTAATGGGTAATGGGAATCGCTGACAATTAATAGCGAGGATAAATTACCAATTACCAATTACCAATTACACATTTATTCACAATTAATTATGTCTGCTGTTAGTTTAATTCGTGCCAATTCATACGATCGCCAAATCTTGCAAACCTCTTTAGAAAGTTTGCTGGCGCCCTTGGGCGGAATCTCGGCTTTTGTCAAATCGGGCGATCGGGTTTTACTCAAACCCAATCTCCTCACAGGTTCTCGCCCTACAAAAGAATGCGTCACCCGCCCAGAATTAGTTTACTGCGTGGCTAAAATGGTCATTGAAGCGGGAGGGAAACCGTTTTTAGGTGATAGTCCCGCTTTTGGCAGCGCAATGGGTGTAGCCAAAGCCAACGGTTATTTGCCGCTGTTGGAAGAACTGAATTTGCCAGTAGTTGAGTTTCAAGGAAAACGCTATGAAACTGTCAGCGAAGATTTCAATCATCTGCGAATTTGCAAAGAAGCAATGGAAGCGGACGTAGTGATTAATTTGCCCAAACTAAAATCTCACGTTCAATTAACCGTGACAATGGGCGTGAAAAATTTGTTTGGGTGCGTCCCCGGCAAAATGAAGGCTTGGTGGCACATGGAAGCTGGCAAGGATAGCGCCAGATTCGGTGAAATGCTGGTAGAAACAGCCCGGGCAATTAACCCAAATTTGACGATTTTGGATGGCATTATCGGCCACGAAGGTAACGGGCCAAGCGGCGGCGAACCGAAGTTTTTGGGAATTTTGGCCGCCTCTGATGATGTGTTTGCTTTGGACAGAACTTTAGTTGAAATTATTAATGCTGATCCGGCGACGGTTCCCACTGTAGCTGCGGCTATGAGACTGGGGCTTTGCTCGAATTTAGAGGCGATTGATTTTCCGCTTTTGCAGCCCGAAACTCTCAAGGTTTTGGATTGGAAGTTGCCGGAAAATATGATGCCGATCGACTTTGGTATGCCCCGCGTGGTGAAGTCGGCTTTCAAGCACCTTTATATCCGGTTTATTAAAGAAAAGTTCAGCATCAAGGCTTCGCATTAAGTAGTTAAACAAAATTAATTATATAAATAACTAATATGATATACTAAAGTATTAAGTTGTATTTAAATAGGTTTTATATGTTTTTACTTCGAGAGATTAATCCACTTTCCTTGAAATTCTGAACCGAATTTATCGCGAAAGCAGACATCATCAAGTGCGCCAAATATCGCATTTTTTGATCTTAGTTTCACAAGGTGTCAACAATGAAAACTTGATGAAAATTTTTCAAGTTAGTTATAAGACTATGTATAACTGGTTGAATCGATGGGAATATGAGGGAATGCTCGGATTATACAATAAACCAGGTAGAGGCAGAAAAAAAACTTTTGATTCCGCACAATCAGCTCAAATTAGAGACTGGCTAAAATAGGAGCCAAGACAATTAAAGCAAGTAGTGCAAAATATTAAACAAGAATGGGATATTAATATCAGTACGGAAACTATTAAGAGAATACTTAAAAAACTTTGTATGAGTTGGCATAGGATGCGTCGAGGTGTTGGCGGCAAGCCAGACACCATAGAATATAAAGAAAAAACAGAAAAATGGTCAGAATTAAAACACCTAGAAGATGAGAAAAAAATTGATTTATACTATTTGGATGAATCCGGATTTTGTGGCATCCCTTGTGTCCCTTATGGATGGCAAGATATTGGTGAATATTTGTCAATTGATAGTCGTAGAACTACTCCCTTCCCACTCTAAGACTATAGATTAATATTTTATATATGCCCTCTGCGCTCTCTGGGTCTCTGCGGTTAAAAAAGATGGCTGGATTAGTAATAGAATGGTGGTGATATCTATAATCTTCTGGCGGGAAGGGAGTAAGCGTTTAAAGGTCTTGGGAATCATGAATCGGCAAAACACGCTTCATGCTTATGTTTCAGAGCAGACTATTAATTCTGATGTAATCATAGCCTGCATAGATACTTTCTTTGCTGTGGTGGAGCGGCCAACATTTATGGTGGTCGATCAAGCTTCTATTCATACGCTTCAATGCCATTTTCGATAAACTTGAAGAATGGAAAGAACGCGGTTTAACTATATTTGAATTGCCTAATTATTCACCTGAATTGAATTTAATTGAGATTTTGTGGCGGTTTATCAAATATCAATGGCTCGAAATAGATGCCTACTCTAGCTGGCAATCTCTTGTTTCATATGTAGAAATAATTCTTAAAGAATTTGGAGATAATTATGTAATTAATTTTGCTTAACTACTTATGACATCCGCTCACTTCCCGAGTCTGGGCATCCATCACTAACCAAACCCATTGTTTATTCCCTTTGTTGTCTACTTTCATACCATAGTTCATCCATTTGGACGGTGTGTTTTCCCACTTCTTTTGGGATAACTGTAGCCTTGGGTACTACTCTTGTGAATTATTAAGAAATCATATTGAAGTTGAGGAAAACTACCATTTCAGCCTCCGGCTTGTCAATACCCTACTTAGACTTTCCCCATCAAACCCTTATGAGATAAAGGCTTCAGCAATTGCGTCTGCCGTTTTCCCCAGAAATATGCCTCAAACCCTTACAGAAATTGGATTACAGCCGACAAAATTAACCCCTCGAATTTTACACCCAGCAACAGACGCAATTTTCCCAAAAATATAGCTCGCCCCCAAAACCCGCAGACAGCCACAATTCTGTTCATAATTATAAGCTGTCGAGCAAAATAGATCAGAACCCTTAAACTTCAAACCATGACCAGAACCTTAATTCCCGTAATTCTCGCCGGCGGTAAAGGCGAACGTTTTTGGCCGCTGAGTCGCAAGCAGCGCCCCAAGCAGTTTTTGAGTCTCGACGGTAGTGGCAAGAGTTTGCTGCAGGCTACTGCGGAAAGACTTTTGGAATTAGGTAACGGTTGGGACGATTTGTGGGTGGTAACGTCGGAAATGTTGGCTGCGGGAGTCCGGGAACAATTGCCGCTTTTACCTCCTGAGAATTTGCTGGCGGAACCGGAGGGCCGGGATACTGCGCCAGCCGTGGCTTGGACTGCTATAGAAACTGCCAAGCGTTACGGTGAGGATGCGGTGGTGGGTTTTTTCCCGGCGGATCACTGGATTGGGGAACCACAGGAGTTTATCAAGACTTTGGAGGCGGCTGCCGAGTTGGCGAGAAATCAGGATGCGATCGCCACTTTGGGAGTAAAACCGAGTTATGCTTCCACCGGCTACGGCTACATCGAACAAGGCGAGGAAATTGGCAGTTTTGCGGGTTTTCCGGCCTATCGGGTAGCCCGGTTTACCGAAAAGCCCGATCGCACAACTGCTGAAGAGTTTGTAGCCAGCGGCAAGTTTAGCTGGAACGGCGGCATTTTTGTATTTCGAGTTGGCACAGTCTTGACAGAATTGCGAAATCATGTACCGGAAATGATGGCAGCTTTGGAAGCAAAAGGGGCGCAGGCTTACTCGGAATTACCGAAAATTAGCATCGATTACGCTTTGATGGAGAAGACGCAAAAAGCGTGTGTTCTCCCCGTAGGCTTTAGTTGGGACGATTTGGGAGATTGGAATGCGATCGGGCGTTTGCTGCAAGGAGATAAGCCGAATGTCGAGTTAGCAAAACACGTGGGAATTGATACCAAGGGCGGCATTTTTTATGCAGCAGATGAGAATGAAGTCATCGTCACCATTGGTTTAGAAGATGTCGTAGTTGTCAGAGATGGCAATGTGACTTTGATTGTGAAAAAGGACAGGACGCAGGAGATTAAACAGGTCATCAAAGTGTTAGGAGAAGATGAGAAATTGAAAGATTTGCTGTGAGGACAAACACAACAAAATACCTGTAGCGAAAGTCCCGGAAAATTCTTTTGTAGTAAGGACTTTAGTCCTTTCTTACCGAAATGTTTAAAGTCCTTACTACGAACTTCTGCCCTCTCCCCCTTCGCCCATTCCCACTATTTCCCCCAAGTTATTCCTCAAGACACTCGTCAGCTTGGTTAACAGCGCTATCCTAGTAGTTATATAGCCCTTAAACCCGATCGACCCGGAGGCCCCTTGTTTAGCCTAGTTCAAAACACTTCTCGCAAAGGAGAAATTCTAGAGGTCGTCTTCCGCAACGGTTGGGACTACATGAAAAGCCTCCTAACCGGCCGCAAAACCGACGCACCCAGTCTCCCAACTCCAGCAGTTCTCCGCAACATCCTCGTCGAATTAGGCCCAGTTTTTGTCAAATTGGGACAATTGCTGAGCACCCGTCCCGACCTTTTGCCGGCCAGCTACATCGAAACTCTCTCCACGCTACAAGCGGAAGTGCCGCCCGTACCGTGGTCGCAAGTAGAAGCAATCGTCCGCCAGGAACTCACACAATCTCTCGAAGATACCTTCGCCAAATTTAACACTCAAGCTGTCGCCGCAGGTTCGATCGCCCAAACCCACAAAGCTACTTTAAAAGACGGCCGCGAAGTCGCCCTCAAAGTTCAGCGCCCCGGTATTGAGATTGTCATCGAACAAGACATCGCCGTACTGCGAGGTTTGGCAGAACTTGTCATGCTCACAGACTTCGGTCAACAATACGATATTGTCGCGTTAGCAGAAGAATTTGCGATCGCCCTGCGTGCAGAATTAGACTTCATTCAAGAAGCCAGCTACACAGACGAACTGCGCCGCAATTTATCTAAAAGTAAATGGTTTGACCCCACACAAGTTGTGTTGCCAGAAATTAACTGGGAGTTAACCACAAAAAAACTCTTAGTAATGGAGTGGCTAAACGGAGTACCGATTTTGTTAGGCGATTTGCAAGGAATTCGCCAAAAAGGAGATATAAACGCCGAACGCGAAGAAATTACAACGCTGCTTTGCCGTGTTTTCTTCCAGCAGTTGTACATCGACGGATTCTTTCACGCAGACCCGCATCCCGGCAATTTATTTTATCTCAAAGACGGCCGGATAGCTTTACTGGACTGCGGCATGGTCGGCAGATTAGACCCGCGCACTCAGCAGAATTTGACAGAAATGTTGCTGGCAATTGTCGATTTGGACGCTCAGCGCTGCGCTCAATTAACTTTAGAAATGGCAGAATTTGCTCAGCCGACAAGTTTAGTTAATCTAGAGAACGATTTAGCTCGAATGCTCCGCAAGTATTACAATGTCAGTTTGTCGCAAATGAACTTGTCGGAAATTTTTTATGAGGTGCTGGAAATCACTCGCAAAAATAAAATTCGACTTCCCAGCAATCTCGGTTTATATGCAAAAACTCTCGCTAATTTGGAGGGACTGGCGCGCTCTTTTAATCCCAGATTTAATATTGTAGAGCAGGTCAAACCGCTGATGACTGATATGTTTCGGCGTCAGTTATTAGGAGATGATCCGATCCAAGCTCTGCTAAGAACTGCCCTCGATCTCAAAAGCTTATCTTTGCAATCTCCGCGACAGGTGGAAGTGCTTTTAGACCGGGTTACTTCGGAAACTTTGAAGTGGAACTTGACACTAAAAGAACTCGATCCGCTACGCCGCACTCTGGGAGATTCTGCGAACCGACTTTCTTTTAGTATTGTTGTGGGTTCGCTAATTATAGGGGCTGCAATTATTTCTTCTAACGCGCAAACTTCTCAGCTATCTTTTTTGAGCACTGGTTTGTTTGGGGCGGCGAGTTTTTTGGGTTTTTGGTTAATTATTAGCATTCTCAGATCAGGGCGTTTGCGGAGTTGATTGAAAAGGGGCAATGGGGAAAATCAGGAGATATAGTAATCCTTTCGGGAAACGCGCAACTGGCTTTTTTGTGGAGGAAGCGCGAAGACTCTCTTGACGCGGATGTTGAGAAGAAAAGAGAAAGATTTCACAATTTATGCCAGGAGTCCTATAACATCCTCAACTATTAAGCCACATCTCTGACTTAAGATAGGCGATCGCCCGCAGCAGCTAAGTCTAAGCTAGAAATTGTTCCATAAACCTAATTGAGGAAAAAAAGATGAGTAGCGGTCACGCCAGCCATAAAGGCTCTTCCACCAAACCCAATACCAACACTAACGGTCAAATTACATCCCCTGATGACCAACCCGCTGATCCGCTAAATCAAGAAACATCGGGTTATCCGTTCCATAACGAAGCAATGGAAAATCCTGCGGCTACCGCGCGGCCTGACGAAGAGGCTGAGTCGGGCGAAGAACAGCAATAGTTATATCGATTAAATTGTCATCGATATGCTATCTGCGACGCGGTTGATTAGATGTTTGATAAAAATCAGGTTGGTACTAATTACATCTTGCACCTGTTCCTATACTCCGCCAGGGATTTCAATCTCTGGCGGACTATTCGGGCAGGTTCAGTAGTACCTCAAAACTTCAGAACAAAAGACTGAAGTCCTTACTAAGAAAATATTTAACCTCAAAGTCAAGTTAGGAATTATTGATAAATGAGCGAGATTAACCAACTATTTCAAAAAGACAAATTGCCGGAATTGGGGTTAGTCTGCATTACAACATCCGATGCAGTTCGCTTTCGCACTGTCACGCGGAAGCGACTTTTACAGCTTTCGGAGACTGAACAAGAAACAGTATTGCGCGAGCTTTATACAGACAACTTAAAGCGGCTTGACAAAGCGATCGACTTCTGTTCTGCTAATCAGATTAAGCTGTACCGCATGACTTCTGCACTGTTCCCTTTTGCAGATACAGATTTGGGGGAAGCAGTGCTGCACTCAATGACTGAGGAATTGCGAAATACGGGCGATCGCGCAATTTCCCTCAACATCCGTTTGGTACTCCACCCGGATCAATTTGTCGTCCTCAGTTCCGACAAGCCTGATGTCGTTAAAAACAGCATTAAAATTCTCGCCACTCATGCTTTAATTTTAGATATGTTGGGACAGCCCCGATCGCCCCAGGCACTGATGAACATTCACGGCGGCAAGAGCGATCGCACTTCGCAGCTCAAATCCGTCATCCGCGACTTGCCAGAATCAATTCGATCGCGCTTAACCTTTGAAAATGACGAATACGCTTACAGCTCCTCGGAAATTTTAGAAGTTTGTCTCGATACCGGCGTACCAATGGTTTTTGACGCCCACCACCACGTCATTCACGAACATTTAGAAACTTACGACGACCCCAGCGTTGCCGAAATACTCGCAGCAGCCCGCACTACTTGGTCTGTTCCTGAATTGCAATTAGTGCACATATCGAATGGCAAAGAATTTTTTGCAGATCCGCGCCACAGCGATTTAATTACAGAAATGCCTAATTGCTATTATCAAGCTCCTTGGATTGAAGTAGAAGCTAAATTCAAAGAATTAGCTATTGAAAAGTTGCGCGCCGAATGGTTGTCTGCGAATGTTCCACAATTTAGCAATGTGTCGTAGGGGCGGGTTTTACAAACCATCTTTGCCTAACACCAATAATCTCGAAAACCCGCCCCGCCCAACGGTAAATCCCCATCTACCTTTTTGTTAATACCAATTATAAATTATGTGTGGACGATACACTTTAACTACCTCAGGTGAAATCATAGCCGAGTTCTTCAAACTGTCGGGAGTTCCCGATATCAAACCGCGATACAATATCGCCCCAACTCAATCAGTGGCCACAGTAACAGTAGAACAAAAAAAACTGCAGCGAGAGTTCCAATTTATGCGCTGGGGTCTGATTCCCAGTTGGGCAAAAGACATCAAAATAGGCAGTCGCATGATTAACGCGCGATCGGAAACTGTAGCCGAAAAACCTGCTTTTCGCAGCGCCATCAAGCACAGGCGATGTTTGATAGTCGCTGACGGTTTCTACGAATGGCAACTGCAGGGAAAGAACAAACAGCCTTACTATTTTCAAAAGGCAGACGGCGAACCTTTTGCTTTTGCCGGTTTGTGGGAAAATTGGGAATCTCCTGAAAAAGAAAACATTGTATCTTGCAGTATAATTACTACCGCTGCTAACCAAACAGTGCAGCCCATGCACGATCGAATGCCAGTGATTCTCCCCGACAGCGATTGGGAACAGTGGCTCGATCCTTCTGTTAAAAATGCTCAGGAAGTTTTGCCCTTGTTAAAGCCCTATGCTTCGGAAGCCATGAAAGCAAAGGCCGTAAGTGCGATCGTCAACAGTCCAAGTAGAGACACTCCCGAGTGCATTAGCGATCGGCAATAAATCATTGCAGCGGACAAAACCGAGATAGTTTGAGTTATGATGTAAAATGATGTTTGAGCTGTAGCTTAGGTTTTCTAAGGATCAGTTTAACTCAGTTGTTATTTGCTCAAACATTTTTTCATCTTAACATCAGTTAGAAGACACAAAATATGATTGGATACGTTACACTCGGTACCAACGATATTGAAAGTGCAGCCAAGTTTTATGATGTTTTGCTTGCTGAAATTGGCGCTCGACGATTCATGGAATTCGACGGATTTATCGCATGGAGCGTTTCTCCAGAGCTACCAGCACTTGCTATTACAAAACCATTTGATGGTAACACAGCAACTGTTGGCAATGGAGTAATGATAGCTCTTAGAGTTGACAGTCCAGAAAAAGTCAACTTAGTTTATAACAAAGCGATCGAACTTGGGGCTAAGGATGAAGGAGCTGCAGGACCTAGAGGCGTGTTGCCGGGGTTTTATGCGGGATATTTTCGGGATCTTGATGGGAACAAGCTGAACGTGTTTTGTATGATAGGGCCAAACACTTAAGATTTTTATTTTTCGTGAAGCTCGCCGAACAAAAGCTATTTCCGATCGTTAGCTATTAGTTATCAATCCATAAATAAGAGTTGATAACTAATAACTAATGGCTAATGACTAATAACTCAATTAACTCTCGTACATCCGCGCTTCAGCAGCCTCGGGATTTTCCTCGCAATACTCGTCAAAAGCCGTTTTTTCAAGCTTCATCGATCGCTGGTGAGAAGCCTCAGCCTGCATTTCCTCTACAATATCCCACGCTACCGCGCACTCTCTAGATGTAGCACCTTTCTCGGCACAGATAGTTCTGGCATCCGCGATCGCCTGTTCGATTTGTTCCTCAAATAAAACACTTTTCGGCTTCTCGACAAAATCGCTTTTTGTCAAGATATCCGTGACCGAAATAATGCCCACTAGCTCGTCCTTAATCACCGGCGCCCGGCGGATGCGGGTATTCGCGAACAACCTAGCCACATATTCCACGCCCAAGTCAGGATTGACCGTAATGCAAGGTTTGGTCATAATCTCGAAGACGCGGACTTTTTTCGGGTCTACTCCGTAGGCTGCTACTTTATAGACAATATCCGTTTCTGTCACAATACCGTAGGCATCTTGTTCGTGGCGGCGTTCCACAATTAACGCGCGCAAACACAGATCGTTCATCATCGCCACTGCTTCAGCTACAGTTGCCGAACCGCGAATGGTAACAACATCTGTGGTCATAATATCTTGGGCTTTCATCATCATTTTTTATTCCTTTCCGCTTATAAAGTCTAGTGCGTCCCGATTTGGGGCTGTCCATTTGATTTGTGATCATCATTAGGACTTACCCTCAGAAACCCGGTGTCTACCAAAATGTTGGGTTTAGTAACGATGAATCCGGTCTAGCAACCAGGTTGGTGAGAAATCGTGCGATCGCAAACTAATCATAAAACCTTTAACGGCACTCGGGATGACAAGTTGCCTGAAACAGCCCCTCGCTCCCCCGGAACCTCTGGAGTCGGCGATTTAGCGCTCAGACGGGGCTAGCGTGCGATCCTCCAAGCAAGAGTGAAGTATTGGGGCGATCGATCTTTAAGCTGGTTGGACTCAGATTTTCCAGCCCCAGTCTCAAAGAAGCAAAAGTTAACACAAACTAAGCAACTGCTTGCGCTCGCACAGATCCCCGGCTCTGATAAACTTGATGGCTGGGAGTGCAAAAGAGCACAAGGCACGCATCAGCAGTTGGGAGGATCTAGTTCGTGGACAATGTAATCGGTTTAGAGATTATCGAAGTAGTTGAGCAGGCAGCCATCGCTTCCGCTCGCTTGATGGGCAAAGGCGAAAAAGATGAAGCCGACAGAGTGGCTGTAGAAGCCATGCGGGAGCGCATGAACAAAATTCATATGCGCGGCCGCATCGTGATCGGCGAAGGCGAGCGCGATGACGCACCCATGCTTTACATCGGCGAACAAGTAGGTATTTGTACCCGCGAAGATGCCAAAGATGTCTGCAACCTAGATGAATTGATCGAAATTGACATCGCTGTTGACCCCTGCGAAGGTACTAACCTGGTAGCTTACGGTCAAAACGGTTCGATGGCAGTTTTGGCAATCTCTGAAAAAGGTGGTTTGTTTGCGGCACCGGATTTCTACATGAACAAATTGGCTGCTCCTGCGGCTGCTAAGAATCATGTAGATATTCGCAAGACGCCAACCCAAAACCTCAAAATTATCTCTGATTGCCTCGGCCGCAGTATTGAAGATTTGGTGGTGGTCGTGATGGATCGCGATCGGCACAAAGGTTTAATTAAGGAAATTCGGGAAGCGGGTGCAAGAGTTCGGCTGATCAGCGACGGCGACGTTTCGGCAGCGATTTCTTGCGCGTTTTCTGGTTCCAACATCCACGCACTTATGGGTATTGGCGCTGCACCCGAAGGTGTGATTTCCGCAGCAGCAATGCGCTGCTTGGGCGGTCACTTCCAAGGACAGTTAATTTACGATCCGGCTGTTGTAAAAACTGGTTTGATCGGTGAAAGCAAAGAAAGCAATATCGCCCGCCTGAACTCCATGGGCATCACAGACCCAGACAAGATTTACAATGCTGAAGAGTTGGCATCTGGAGAAACAGTTCTGTTTGCAGCTTGCGGGATTACTCCCGGAACGCTGATGGATGGAGTTCGCTTCTTTGGCGGCGGCGCTCGCACTGAAAGTTTGGTAATTTCTTCTCAGTCGAAAACTGCTCGGTTTGTGGATACAATCCATATGTTTGACCAGCCGAAATCTTTGCAATTGAATTAGTGATTAGTTAGGGGTTAACAGTTAAATGTTAACAATTAACAGTTAACGGTTAACAGTCACCGGTGATTAGCAATTAGCGATAAACTAATAACTAATAACAGGTGACTGTTAACAACTAAGAAAGAAATAGTGACAAATCACAGATATGAATATTGCAGTCGTAGGTCTCAGCCACAAAACAGCGCCGGTTGAAGTTCGCGAAAAACTAAGCATTCCAGAACAGAAAGTTGAAGCGGCGATCGCCCAATTGCGAGGCTACCCCCACATTCAAGAAGTTGCTATTCTCAGCACTTGCAACCGCTTAGAGATTTATATTGTTACCAGCGAGTCGGAGCCTGGTGTGCGAGAGGTTATCCAGTTCCTTTCGGAATGCAGTAAAGTTCCTTTGCAGTCTTTGCGTCCTCACCTGTTTATTTTGCTGCACGAAGATGCGGTAATGCACTTGATGCGAGTGGCTTCGGGTCTCGACAGTTTAGTGCTCGGAGAAGGACAAATTTTGGCTCAGGTGAAACAAACTCACAAACTCGCCCAGCAGTACAAAGGTGTCGGCAGAATTTTAGAGCGCTTGTTCAAGCAAGCTCTCACAGCAGGGAAGCGAGTTCGCACGGAAACTAGCATCGGTACTGGTGCAGTTTCTATCAGTTCGGCGGCGGCAGAATTGGCTCAAATGAAGGGTCAGCATTTAGCAAGCAGCAAAATTGCGATTATCGGTGCTGGCAAAATGTCGCGGCTTTTGGTGCAGCATTTGCTCTCAAAAGGAGCTAGCCATATTTCCATCGTCAACCGTTCGGTGCGGGGCGCGCTGGAGTTGGCAGGCCAGTTTAAAGATGCTGAATTGCACCTATATCAGCTCTCGGAAATGATGCAGGTAATTGCCGCTTCTGACTTGGTTTTCACCAGTACGGCAGCTACCGAGCCGCTGTTAAATAAAGCTAAATTGGAAGCTGTTTTAGACCCGAATCGCCCTTTGATGTTGGTGGATATTTCTGTACCGCGCAACATTGACTCAGATGCGAACGAACTCGCTAATGTGCGATCGTTTAATGTGGACGACTTGAAAGCAGTAGTAGCTCAAAATCACGAAAGCCGCCGCAAAATGGCAATGGAAGCTCAAGGCTTGCTGGAACAGGAAGTAGAGGCTTTCGATCTCTGGTGGCGCAGTCTGGAAACTGTTCCTACTATTAGCTGTTTGCGGGATAAGATAGAATTGATTCGGGAACAAGAATTAGAAAAAGCTTTATCGCGTCTTGGTTCGGAATTTTCGGAGAAACATCAAGATGTGATTGAATCTTTAACAAGGGGGATTGTGAATAAGATTTTGCACGATCCGATGGTACAGTTGCGCGCTCAGCAGGATATTGAGGCGCGACGACAAGCGATGCAAACTTTGCAAACACTGTTTAATTTGGATGTGGATGTCAATCAGCAGTACAGCTAGTTTGTCATTAGTCATTGGTCATTAGTCATTAGTCAGTTGACAGGAAAGCAGTTGCCAGTTGACAGGAAAGCAGCAGTGATATTATGTCCGGTCAATTACCCTTAATAAAAATGCCTTCCACCCTTGCGGCAAAAGCATCGTTCGGGATGGGCAATTGCTCGGACTTGATATCAGTTATCGTTCAACCAATAACTAATGACTACTAACTAAGGACTAATGACTAATAGGCGAATTTATAAAATAATGCTACTAATTGCGGGCCTATGGCTGGTTGTGGAGTTAGCCTCCCGCATTGTGGCAGAAATTCTCTGGTTTCAGGAAGTTGGATATCTTCAGGTTTTTCTGTTAAAGCTGAAAACTCAAGGGTTACTGGGGGTAATTCCAACTGGCACTTCTGTTGTTTTTTTGATAGGAAATTTGGCTTTAGCCCGCCGCCTGCAACATCCCGCAGAGGAAATGAAATCGCCGGTTGCGGGGGCGCTATTCGCTTCACTGAGGGCGAATAAAACTGGGAAGAATTACGAATTACCTGTTGCTAAATCCCAAATAACCTTTTCCTGGCTGCTGTTGGCGGTATTCGGATTGACTTCGATCGCAACTTTGACACTAATTCACTGCGGGCTGTTAGCTGCAAACAGCCTCACCTATTTCGGTATAGTTGACAATTTGCCGACACCGCCCGTGCAGTTTGGAATTGAGTCAATCCAGCAAATAGCAGTGCAGCTATTTTTTCACTGGTGGCAGTTGGGTTTGCTGCTGGGGACAATGTTAGCTGTGGCAATTAAGCCGGATTTTTGCCTGCGGGCGATCGCCCTTTTTCTCAGTTTGGCGATCGGGCTGATTGCCGCCAGTCGCTGGACAAATGTTTTGCAATATTTTAACCCTACTAATTTTAACACAACCGACCCTCTTTTTAATCAAAATATTAGCTTTTATGTATTTATTTTGCCAATCTTAGATTTGCTAGACTTCTGGCTAACAGTTGTCTTTTTGTACGGTTTAGTATCTTGTGCTTTAACATATTTGCTGTCGGGAAATAGCCTGAGTCAAGGGATATTTTTAGGGTTTTCTCGATCGCAGCAGCGGCACTTGTACGGGTTGGGTGCAGCTTTAATGCTAGCCGTTGCATTCCGCTACTGGCTGGGACGCTACGCCTTGCTGTATGCGCGGGGAGACGTTACTTACGGGGCGAATTATGCTGATGTGACGGTGCGACTGCCCTGCTATGGATTTTTGAGTATTTTGGCGGGGGCGATCGCACTTTTGATGGTGTGCCAAGTTTACCCATTCAAAATAAAAAATGAACTCATAAAAAAGATTATTTTAGCGTGGCTAACTTTAAGTTTGTTGGGAACTTGGCTGCTGCCAACAATGGTGCAGCAACTCCTAGTTAAACCCAACGAACTAGCACGAGAACAGCCGTACATCCAGCACAGCATTGCCTTTACTCAAGAAGCCTTTGACCTCAAACAAATTGAAATAAAAACTTTCGATCCCGCCGGAAAGCTTACTTATGCCGACTTAGAAAAAAATCAACTTACTATTAGCAACATCCGGCTGTGGGACAAGCTGCCGCTGCTAAAAACCAACCGACAGTTACAGCAAATCAGACCATATTATACCTTCCTTGATGCCGATATCGATCGCTACACAATCAAAAATGAAAAATCAAAAAAGGGAGATTCTGAAAGCCAACAAGTGCTTCTGGCGGCGCGGGAATTAGATTACACAGCAGTTGCACGCGAAGCTCAAACTTGGGTGAACAAACACCTGGTTTACACTCACGGTTACGGCTTTACTATTTCTCCCGTAAACACCGTCGGTGTCGGCGGTTTACCCGATTATTTAGTCAAAGATATTGGAGTTGCAGCCCAGACAGGAGAGACTGCTTTGGGAGTAAATAGCGATCGAATTCGGGCCAGTATTCCGATCGGCTACCCGCGAATTTACTACGGCGAAGTAACCGATGCAGACGCCATGACGCCAACAAAAGTCAAAGAATTCGACTATCCCAGCGGCGAAGACAATGTTTACAATACTTACAGCGGTAGGGGCGGAATTAATCTCGGTTCTAGGTGGCGGCGCTGGCTGTTTGCTAATTACCTCAAAAATTGGCAAATGGCGCTGACCCGCAATTTTACGCCAGAAACCAAGTTACTTTACCGCCGCAATATCAACAAAAGAGTCCGGGCGATCGCTCCTTTTTTGCGCTACGATTCTGACCCGTATTTAGTAGTAGCAAACGCCAATCTTAGCAATGATGATATAGAAAAAGAAAAAGATGAAAATGGCAACGAGATTAAAGCTCCACCCTCGGCAACTGATAAATCTCCCAACTATCTTTACTGGATTATCGATGCCTATACAGCAAGCGATCGCTATCCGTATTCTGATCCCGGCAATCATGACTTTAACTACATCCGCAACTCCGTCAAAGTAGTGATTGATGCCTACAACGGGTCTGTTGACTTCTACGTTGCCTATCCCTCCGATCCGATTATTAACAGTTGGATTGCTATCTTTCCCGGACTCTTCAAACCCCTTGACAAAATGCCTCCGGCTCTCCGCAAACATATCAGGTATCCAGTAGATTTGTTAAGCATTCAATCGGAACGCTTGCTAACTTATCACATGGAAGACCCGCAGGTATTCTACAATCGGGAGGATTTGTGGCGAGTTCCCAATGAAATTTACGGTAGCGAACAGCAGCCCGTAGAACCGTATTATTTGATTACTAAACTGCCAACGGAAACAGCAGAAGAATTTATTTTGCTGCTACCTTTTACACCAGTAAGTCGCAACAATTTAATTGCTTGGATTGCAGGGCGATCGGATGGTGGCGATTACGGAAAATTGCTGCTGTACCTGTTCCCCAAACAGCGATTAGTTTACGGCCCGGAACAAATAGAAGCTTTAATTAACCAAGATCCGGTTATTTCAGAACAAATATCTCTCTGGAATCGCCAGGGTTCCAAAGCACTTCAAGGAAACTTATTAGTAATTCCCATAGAACAATCTTTACTGTATGTGGAACCTCTTTACTTAGAAGCCGAACGCAATAGTTTGCCAACTTTAATCAGAGTTATTGCTGCCTACGAAAACCGCATCGTCATGGCAGAAAATCTTGACTTGGCACTCAAGGCACTTTTTCAGAAACAGTCTACCAATAAACCCGCAATT
Source organism: Microcoleus sp. S13C4 (assembly GCF_036700865.1). NCBI lineage: Bacteria > Bacillati > Cyanobacteriota > Cyanophyceae > Oscillatoriales > Microcoleaceae > Microcoleus > Microcoleus sp. S13C4. Next base: position 42,112 of record NZ_JAUBPS010000001.1, on the reverse strand, counting down.
GTGCGACCTGTAGAAGGAACTCAACCAGCTTTAAAGAGTGAATGATATCACTTCCGGTTGCACCCGTCACTATTGTTGACTGTTGATTGTTGGCAGTTGACTGTTGACTGTTGACTCTGGGTCGAAAAACTAGATGCTTGAGTGTTAAGTGTTGACTGGGTTTTATTATTCCGATGCAACCGGAAACGATATAAATTACTGCGATTTCTGTTCGCTAGCAGCCTTGATATCCTGCCACCAAACATCGACATAGGGCCAGATCAAAGTCTCATCTCCTCCAGAATCTACTTTCACTGTCACCTCATAACGGTCAATATGCGTGAGTTCGCCAGTTTTGCCATTCAAATACAATTGTTTGGGATGGTCGGTGATAATTTCTACCCTTTGATTCAACAGCGGTAGCATCTGGGTAGAAGAACCCTGAAACGGATTTTTGCCTTTGAGCACATAACCGCCAATCAAAGATAAGTACATTGAAGCTAGGAAAAATACTGTACATAAACCCACAATTACCAGTGTTTTTTGTTGTGAAAAACTGGTATAAACCCTCGCATATCCTACGCTCATAGTTCCAAAAAATAACAAATTTGGCAGGTACAGCCCATCTTCCAGAAACACGCTACCAAAAAACATGAGGGCTATCTGAAAACCCAATAATGCAGCCACCCAACTCCCGCCAGTTAGCAACGATGCAGATAGTAGCCAATTCATTGTTATAGTAAGGGCGATCGCCATTGCTATTGTCCCAAGTGGTGCTGCATAATCGTACTGTCTGAAGGGAAGAAGAACAAAAAATACTAAAGCATAAGCAAAACCCGCAAAAGCCAGTGCTAATCCACTAATTATTTCGTTCCCGTTCAGCATGGCGATGGATTTTTAGAGCACTAAAGTGAAGCGTTCATCTTCTGTTGTGATAGTAGCCGTTGAAAACTCCCCGCGGGCTAAGGGCAGCAAATCTAACCGTAGGGTAGTCCACGAGCAGCTTACCGCTATATTTAGAGGAGGCAACTAATTTGTGAACCAAGCGTGCTATCCCAGTTTCCCAAGGTGCAAGATTAACGATGACCGAAGGCACAAGTCAGCCGTATCTGAAGGTGAAATTTTCAGAAAACCCGATTATTTTTTAGGGTCGATCGACTTAACAAATTGTTGCACAGGCTGTGGTAGAGCCGGCACAAAAGTCTTTCTAAAACCCTTAACATCGAACACTCGCCACAAAATACCCACCGCTACCGTCAAGAAAAATAACGCTCCCAAAAAATTGAACGCACCAGACAGAAAACTGCTGTCCCTTTTTTTCGGAGGCGTAATATGTTTCATGCGATATACAGCCGGCTCGTAATCTCTCGACTCCTCGCGATTGCGCCGCGGTGTTTTGGGGCGCGAACTCGCACTACGGCTCTCAGTCAAACCCGTTTTATTAGTTTTAGTAAAACTGCTGGGCGACTTCAATTCAGAAGCGCCGCGCGTCCCCGTTAACTTACTAGCAGAAGCCCCCGTTTGGCCTACCCCAGCATCCTGAATTCTGCTATTAGAGCGCTGAGTCAATTTGCGCTCGGCGAGGGTACGCATCAAACTTTGCAATTGCTGAGTCGCAGCCGGCGGGCGTTCCCCTTTCCTAGCCCAATTTAACAGCATCGCCCCGGTAATCCCGCAGAGATTCGTAGCGCCTACAGAAGCCAGCCGCTTCAGCAGAGGCTGGCTGTTGGACACAAAAATCACCAATGCCTCCGGGTGTTCGGTCGCCAAACCGTAAACGCACTGAGCCGTTGCCACCACGAGCATTGCTGGCTTGCTTTGATTTTTGATCGAAGGTTCGAGAGCTCGGTGTGTTTCCTGAGCGTCAGTTGCTATCCAGCCACTGTCTGCAAAAAAGCGCATAAACTCTCTAGCTACTTGCTCTTGCTCTTTTTCCACCGCCTGCCCTGTCAGACGATCTATTTCGTCGTACACTACTTCCGGGATATAGCAAGTTCCCACCTTGGCATATTCTTGCCACACTTGGGTTCTGCCAGTCATTAAAACATCTGCATCAAAAGTTACCAATACAGGAGGAAGTTGATTAGCCATGACTTTATCCTATAGGCTCAGATAAGTTATTTAAACTTAATCGATCAAGTTTAAACAAATTTTGGGTTATAAAAAAATCAACTTTTGGTAGTAGAGAAGTTGCCCTGGGCGGGGGTCTTAATGGGAAATTAGTAGTTAGGAACCCGATCGCCCGAAATTCCCCAGTTCGATCGCTCAATTCCTATATTCCACTAATTTACCGCAACCCAAGAGCCTATTACCAAAAACGCGCGGCTGCTGTTAGTTGCCGATTCCCAGACGGCCAGCCAAAGCCGGAGTCAACGGCAACAGCGCAGCAATCATCAAGAACAAAGCTAGCAAACCCAAAGCCGCGCGAGCATCGTCAGGCTCAGTCAGCTCGTTGAGGCTCGGCCGCTCCAGATTCCGCTGTAAAATCAGAATCACGATCGCCCAATACAGAGCCAAAGGATTACCTAAAGAAACGATCGCCAGCACCACAAAAGTCGCCAAAGTAGTGCGACTGGCTATTTTCCGACCGTAGATGGCTTGCACAATTCTACCCCCGTCCAACTGTCCCGCCGGCATCAAATTAATCGCCGTTATTACCAAGCCCAACCAACCGATAACTACCAGCGGGTGAACGTCAACAATCTGCTGCTGCAACGCCGAACCCAAAACCACTTTGGCCAAAGTTCCCACCAAAACCGAGCCCTTGAAAAATTCTGCGGGAATTTGAAACAAACTGCCGGGGTGAGACAGCAGCAAACCCGTTACCAGCATTAGCAGAGAAACTATTCCCCCAGCCGCTGACCCGGCAAAAGCGATGTCAAACAAAACTTTACGGTTGGGCAGCAGCGACTCAAAACGGTCGAGCGCTCCAAAACAACCTATCTGCAAAGTTGGTATAAAAAACGGCCAACTCAAGCCAACCTTGTACCGATTTGCCAGCACTCGGCGAGCCATTTCCCCAGAGCCTAAAACCACCCAAATTCCGACCGCAATTGGCAGAACTTCTAGATATCGAGTCGGCGAGTTAAAGAAATCGAAACCCAGCAGCAAACCGCCTGTCTCTAAGCTGGTAGCAATTGTTGCCAGCAGCAGCACGACTGCTAGGATTTTTTGAGACACGGTTGTTGGCTGCGGGTCGTTGGTGCTGGGCAAGATAATAACTACGGGCTTGTCGTCCTGATTTTCTACTAAAAATAGACGGTAGCGATCGTTTAATCTCTCTTCCAAACTTGCCGTCAAACGTGAGTGTACTTGTTCTGGGTCTCCCCGGAGATTACCTTTGAGAATTACGCCATCTTGATAAGGAATCGTTTCTGTGGCAAAGAAAGTATCAATTCCAAAGATGCCTTTAATTGCATTCAGGTCTTCAACTGGAACGGGAATAATTTGTAATTCATTATTCGCAGGCGACGAAGTGACGATTTTAATGGTTTCTGGGCCTGGTGTTCGCTGCGACTCAGGGGCCGAGAAAGCATCGCTTTGGGACTTTACCTCAGCAGCATCCGGCCGCGGCAGCACTGTATCAGATGCAGCCTTACGCAATTGCCGGCCCAGATAAATGTACAATCCCGTGGATGCCACTAGCAGCAACAATACCGCAACTAGATTGAGGTAAATTCCGGCGGCGAACAAACCAAAGAACAGCAGCCAGGGACTCATCAGCGCAACAGACTGCAACCAAGCCAAAATTCCCAGTTTGCCAAAAGGTCTGGCGCGATAAAATCCCCAACCCAGAATTCCCAGAGCAACCAATACGAGCGCAATTGTTGCCGTATTTTCCGATGCCACTATAGGCATTCCGGTTGCTTGCGCCAATATAGGCTTTAATCGGTCGATCGCGCTGCGGTCGAGTAATAGCATTAAATTTTGGGGAACATGAAATAGAGTTGTTGGGAACATATCCAAACCTGTCGGAAACTAGCCTGATTACTAAGGATAACCCCTGAGGGCTACTCGGCCCACAACCTGCTGCTGGTGCTGTTTGAACATTGCAGGATCTAGACTATTGACACAATAGCCTTTTTATGATACCACATCCGATGTGGCAAATATATACTCAGAAGGGTAGCAGTGTCGATCGCCCCGAAGCAGGCAGATTGGTCTGGGTGTGGCAGGCGGGGCTTGTTTAAGGATTTGTTTCGGATTCGGGCATCGGAAACAAATCCGAAGCCAAATAAGATCTCAGCCGCTCTTTCCTTCGTGGTAAAAAGTGCTGAAACCCTTGAGATAATTAATTTTCTGTAACGGGTACGGCAGGACTTGAACCTGCGGCTCGCTGCTTAGAAGGCAGCTACTCTATCCAACTGAGTTACGCACCCAACTCAAAAATCGCTAACAAGATTATTGTATCGGTGCAGTGTGCGATCGAGCAAGTAAATTATATGATGACTTACGCAGAAACCGCTTCGATGTAGAAAAAGACGGCGTGGAGCGCGGCATGGCTGGGGAAAAAACCAAGGTGATGAGAGTTCCTGTGCGTCCTCTTCCTGTATCTCACCCAAGCTGGAGGGACTCACCTGCAAACAGCACACTTGTAAACTTACCCTCAAAACTAGGTAGCACGTGAACTCGCGTAAAGTATTTAGAGGTCGAGTTGAAACCAAAATATTTGGTCGATCGCATCTCTCCCAATTAAGACGGAACTCAGACAGCACAAGAGTCACAGGTGCTTTTTCCCAGATTTCTATTGGTTATGTTAACATCCCCTAGTGGCAAAGCCTAAAACGCTGACCGCATTACCGAAAAACCAGAGATCGTCCCCTGATTTGAGGTATGAGTTAAGACAGAATGACTGATTGGCTGATGTTTAGTTATGTTTGCTAACATTCTGCTCGACTTGATATTTAATAAAAATGTGGTAGAACTAGATTGAAAGACTCAGGTGAAAATCCCTGATGGTACGGAGCCTCTATATAAGCTTCCTCTACGGCATCAAAGCAAAACAGTCAATCGCCCGCTCGGCACGAGCGCGAAAATCAAGCGTTGCCAGTACAGCAGTCGTAAATTGTGCGCGGGGGATTTTCCTTCGTGCATTGATTTATACGCCAAGGCGGAGAGACTATCTCAGCTTAGATATTTGTTAGCATTTGTTAGCAAAAAAGTATCGGAACGCTTGAGGAGAGAACCATCTCTGGGTGATCGGGAGCAATCCTGCTAATTTAAGTGGACTCGCTGAATCAAGAATCCCCTCGCCTTTAGGCATGGGGAGTGTCAAAAGCACAGCACCTCGGCCATGACAGGAGTCAAATCGCAGTGTCATGTTTATTCTGAAACGGCAGGATGTTGAAATAACCAATTATCAACACCCAAAACGGGATCAACAAATTCCCATTCTCAATTATCAGGGGCAGACTTTTCGCCTGATCAGCGCCTTCAACGGCAAGCAAGCAGAAGACGCCAGAGCCTTGTGGCGGGACTTAACCGACAACCGAGGCAAAGCCTGTGTTCTGCTAGAAGAGCCGGAGCGATATAGCGTCTGGGGAAAAGTCCGTTTAGATCAGCTTGCCGGTGAAGAACCGGCAGGTAATGAAGCAGCCAAAGCACCGCTGTTCGCGCAGGGTTGTCTGCTGCTGCTCCAAGCTGTTTACTTCGATGTAGAAGACCTCTTAGGCGCAAGGCAAGCCACATCGTTTCAGAAAGATATCGCCAAGGTATTTCAGCAGGGAAACTTCCCCCAGGCAGACTCCCCTGATGCGATCAAAAACTGGCTAACCGTTAGTCCCTTGCAAAATCACAAGGTGCCTGCTTGGCAAGAGCAGCATCTCAAAACCTTATTGCAAGAACTCCACCGTTTGGGGAAATCATATTTTGGCAATACGGACTTCGCTGAGGGAGTCAGCGATGTGCTGCAAGATATGCCAGCCCCGGATCGGACTCAGTTTCTAGATTGGCTGAAACAATCAGCCCTCAACAAATTGTGGATCGCAGGATAGAAAATCTTTGACAATTGCTCAGACAATTGGACTGAGATAATTGAGCTTAGATAATTGCACTGTAGGGGGTAGGGGATATAGAGGTTGGATTGCCAACTTGTATTGACCAACCAAATTGTTGATTCGGTTTGGATGCCACCTATGGTCTGGCAATTTAACTAAGTTTAGATCGCACTGCCCACCCAGAATTATTGATATGAGTGGGGGAGTGTGAAAGCAAAAAAACAGATACCTCAACCTGTGATGGTAGAATTTCAGAGATAGATTGGGTACTGTAAAAACCTTAAGGGTGGAGACATATACCGTATTTCTATCATTATATTTCCGGGTAGAAGATCGACTAACGACTAATTTATTGAATTAGTCAATAGATATTATTCTTGCTTAGTCTTTCTAGAGTGTACGAGGGCGCAAATCCCGACGACACACTGAGGACGCCAGTTATTCCGGAAGCGTCAGATCGAGGTTTTTTAAGGTTTCTTGGCGAAAGAATCCTCGTCTCCAATCAAAGATTGAGATGGGGTGCGTTCAACCGCTAGTTAGGTCTCGTGGAATCCCTATGAGTAGCACTTCAGAAAAGTCATCTACATCTTCATCTTTACTGTCAGCTCAGACCCTAGTGATTGCGGGCATTGTCTGGGCTGTAATGGCGCTGCTGTTCTTTTTGCTGTTCAGCGTCCCCCTCTCAGCAGAAGAGGGTTTACCTCTGTGGTACTCGATCGGCACTTATATTTTTGAATGCGGAGCATACTTGGGAGCGGCTTTAGTCTGTTTTAGAAACTGGCAAAGCCCGCACATGGTCAGCGGGCGCAACGTCTGGCTGGGCATTGGTCTGGGGATGCTGTTCTATTTCCTAGGCGGCGTGCTGTTCGGGATTTGGGAACTCTATTTCGGGTTAGACCCGGACGTGTCTCCCGCAGATGCGTTTTATCTGGGCAGCTATGTGGTCCTGATCGGGGGCATGGTTGTAGCTGTGACTTCCAAGCGACTGAATCTAGAAATTTGGCAGTGGGGTTTGTTAGCGGGAATTGCAGCCTTCGGGATTGCTGTAGCTATTTGGGTTGCTGCACCTGGCTCTTGGAGGGCCCAGCTAGGAATGGCTCCGGCAGCCACTCAAGAAGTAGTGACAGAATCTGAACCAGCAACCACTGCCACAGGAAGAGCGCCTGCTTTGGACAATTCGTCCAAGATACAGGCAAAAGGAGCAACAGCGACTGATCCTGTATCCGCACCCGAAGAAGCAGCAGCAGAAATCAAAGCTCCGGCATGGGTGATGGCACTGGACAAGCAACTAGCGCCTCACAAAAATGCAATCAATTTGTTTTACATTGTCGGGGACGTTTTTCTGCTAATTATTGCTACTGCACTGCTGCTGGCATTTTGGGGAGGACGTTTTTCCCAATCTTGGAGAATGATTGCGGCTGCGACTTTTTCGCTTTACATCGCAGATATGTACTTTAAATGGCGCGATACTCAGGCTGAGGGTAGTTATCAAAGCGGCAGTTTGCTAGAAGTCTTTTTTGTTTTCAGCGCCATCCTGTTCGGAATTGGAGCTATCTTGGAACATGACATCTCAACCCGTTCTCGCCAGAGCAGGCGCACTCGTCGCGCAGCGTAGCGATTTGAGATTGGGGTTGCTTTGGCAAGCGATGGGGACGCGAAAGCTTTTTTGCCCTTGTCGGCATCTCTGAGCTTGAAATTAAAAACGAAAAATCACAGTTCGCTGACCGCTAGCCTGCGTCTTTTCACGTCTTTTTGCTGGAAAACTTGGCATGACGCCTACAAAACTCTCCGATTCAGACAAACGCGAACTCATTAGGCTGTACCGACAGTCGAACGAGAATACTATCACTCTGGCAAAGCGCTACGGAGTGAGCAGTTCGACTGTGAGGCGCATCCTTCAGGGGGCTTTGTCGGGGCCGGAATACGAATCTTTAGTCCAGCAAAAACAAAAGCGTTTGTCCGATCGCAGCAGTGTTTCTGAACCGACAGAGGCGACTACTGAGTCGTCGGCAAATGGCGAAACCGATCCTGTAGGTGTCCCCCTGTCCGAGTCAGTCCCAGTCCGTCACTCAGCCTCAAATTCGAGACCGACGATCCGAAAGCGTTCTGGAGCAGTCCCTCAACCAGTTGCAGAACTTGAAATTCGACGAAATGTAGAGTCGGATTTGGATGTTTCTGATCGGCAAGATGCCCAAGCAGCCAATCTTGCAGATCAGAGCCACCACGCTGTTGTGACTGGTGAACTAAAGGCAATGCTGCCAGCAGAAGGGCTGCTGGCAGGTGAAGACTTTAGCGATTTCGAGGACGACGAGGATGATGATGAGGATGAAGACGATTTAGATGACGACTTCGACGAAGATGTAGAGGATGAAGACTCTCTGTTTGAAGGCAGTCTCCTGGGTTCCCTATCGTCGGGCGAGTTGATCGAGCTTCGGGGTACAGGACTAATTCAAGTTTTGCCTTTAAGCGAAGCATCTCTGCCCAAAATTTGTTATTTAGTGGTCGATCGGGCTGCAGAGTTAATTACCAGACCCCTAAAAGCTTTTGGCGAACTGGGTCAAATTCCTGTCGCAGAAATTCGCGAGAAAACCCTGGCAGTGTTTGACAATCACCGAGTGGCCCGCCGATTTGCTACTCGCAATCAAAGAGTTTTCAAGATTCCTGACAGCAGTATGCTGCAAAAAGCAGCACCCTATTTGCGAGCTAAGGGAATTACTCGGCTGCTGATTGACGGTCAGGTATATTCCCTTTAAGGGATCAAATCTATTTAATATTGTACGGTGTCGGATTCTTCTGGATTTGCCGGAAATTTACGACTAGAGTTTTGGGAATCTGAAAAGTTCCACAACGGTTGCAGTAGCGCACCTCCGATCAATCCTGCACTTATGCTCATTGCCAATACTACTCCTACGGGCATTTGTATCGATTGAAAAAAGATAAAGTTTAAGGATACTGGGGCGGCGTTTTGCACTGAGATAATGCCGATCGCGCTTACTAAAATTGCTACTAAAAAACTAATGGCGAGCAGAGGAATTGTTTTCATAAACGGGTTGACAGGCTAATAATTTAACTTGTATACTTCTTTATAATTGAAATATTTGTTAATTTTTTATTTTTGCAAACACCCCATTATATAATGAATGTACAATAAGGTTAGGGGAAAAGTCAAGTAGAGACGGAAAAAATAGAGAAGTTTTTTTATTAAAAATTTAACAAACATAAATGAATTTACACTTCCCAAACTTAAACAAATTCAAGTCTATTGCAAATATATAACTAGCCCAGCAGTATCGATGATTAATGTTCAGAGGCTTTGCGAGAGTTATCAAAAATACGTAAGGTGCGCTTGGCGCACCTCACAATCCCAAGCCCTAGGGGAAAAGCCCCCGTTGGAATAGGTAGAAATTTAAACAGGTTCTAACTGAGAAATTACCTTTTCCATGTATTGAGCAACTTGGCTTTCTTTTTCCACAGAATTGGTTTCCATGTAAACGCGCATCAAGGGTTCGGTTCCCGAAGGTCGCAGCAGTACCCAGCCACCGTCTTCAAGATAAAGTTTAATTCCGTCTTTGCGGCCGATTTCCTTAACACCAATACCTGCTACTTCTGTGGGGGGATTCTTGGTAAAAGATTCCAAAACGGCTGCTTTGTGGGCGTCATCTAGGTGCAAGTCCAAGCGCTTATTGTACAGGGGGCCGTCGGCTTCTTTAATGGCTTCTTCAACTAGCTGAGAAAGCGGTTTCCCTTCATAGGCGATCGCCTCCGCAACTAGCATATCAGCCAAAATTCCGTCTTTTTCGGGAATGTGACCCAAAACACTCAAACCGCCAGATTCTTCGCCACCGATGAGTACCGCAGTTTCCCGCATTTTTTCGCCGATGTATTTAAAACCAACTGCGGTTTCGTAGATTGTTAAACCGTACTTGGCGGCCAAATTGTCCAGCAAGTGGGTAGTTGCGACGGTACGGACGATCGCCCCAGTCAAGCCTTTATTCTTAACCAAGTGACGCGCCAGCAGCAACAGGACAGTATTTGGAGTCAAGACATTTCCCAACTCGTCAACAATACCAAAACGATCGCTGTCGCCATCGGTAGCTAAACCCAAATCAGCCGAATCCTTCTTAACAGCTTCCACCAACTCCACTAACTGTTCGCCCTTGGGTTCGGGCATTCCGCCGCCAAACAGCACATCGCGGTAGGTGTGAAAACTTTCGACATCACAGCCGCAGTGTTCCAAAACCCCGTCGAGATAGCCGCGAGAAGTCGAGTAGAGAGCATCATACTTCACCTTCAACTTAGCAGAGCGAATCCGCTCCACATCGATCAAAGTATAAAGAAACTTCAGATATTCAGGTTTCGGGTCAAAACTGGAGATTTTATCGTTGTGACTGCCTTTGGCTGGGGCATCAGAAGCACCAGCAATATTTGCCACAATTGTATCAGTAATTTCCGGGGTTGCCGGGCCCGCGTAGTCGGGGATGTATTTGATGCCGCAGTAAGGTGCGGGATTGTGCGAAGCCGTGAACATCAGGGCTCCTGCAGAGTTGAGATGCTTGGCGCTGTAGGCGATGACTGGTGTGGGGCAATCTCGATCGACCACTTTCACAGTCCATCCCAAATCTGCCAATACTTCAGCCGCCGTGCGGGCGAACTCGTCTGCCAGAAAGCGGGTATCGTAGGAGACTAGAACTGGGTGGTCTTTTGTGTAAGCGGTTTCTAGGTAACTGGCGATCGCCCGGGTGACTTTTCGCACGTTGGCAAAAGTAAAGTCATGGGCAATCAGTCCTCGCCACCCATCGGTTCCGAACTTAATTTCTGTTGAATTGCTGCTAGCGCTCATTTTATCCACTTCCTCTCGTCCTATTAATCCTACCCGAAGGCATAGCCTTAAAGACGTACTGGCCGTGCTGTTTGTGAGGATCGATCGCCCGTGCTACCCAATCAACCTAATCCTATCGTTGTAGGGACAGGCTTCCGGCTCCGACAGAGGACTTGAAAAACTCAGAGTTGGCAAAATGTGGGAGGGATGGGGCTAGTCAGTCGCTAATTCCGGTTTTGAAGGGTCGTTTGCCGATCGAATGGACGACGATCAATTGCGGGCGATTCCCTACGGGATAGCTTCGCTTCACGGGGAAGATAAAAAACTGAGCGCAAAAAACCACGCTGGCAATGGCATTAACGAAATGCACATAAATCTCATCCTAATATCAAATTTAATTTTTTATTTAGAAAAGCCGATCGTTAAATTTGTTAGGATTTCCTAACAATCACAAGGCTCAAAATACATTTCTAATTCAGCTATAAAAATAAATTAACCAAAGTCACCGCTAGATCGTGCTGTAGCCTAGCTTATTTAAGAGATTAGGGCGATCGACCAAAGCACTCCAAAACAAAGATAAGGTATTTCAAGCAGCAGTTTTTTTTAAGCAGACTTAACTTTAACTGTCAGCTTTTAAGACAAATTAAATTTATTTCCCGCCTTCTTTATACGTCAAAAAAATAGATTATGGTCGCGATCACAGGGTGACTGTGATCGATCGCACAATAAATAGCGTTATTAACGTGCAACTTATAAAAGATGCAGACAGTCGAGCCAAATGGCTTATAGCTTTAAGCGTAATGGCTGATGACTGTCAGCGTACAAATGCAGAAAATTGTAGTTAACAACGTTAAAAATTAGGGGAATCGAGCGGGTGCGACTTAATAAAAAAACGAGGTTTATCATGACGGGTATTTCACAAATATCTTCAAAGTCTTTACCTGCTGCAGACGAAATTCAACATGGCGACAGTCTGGCGTCGGAAGGTATTAGCGGATCGGACACTCACAAACTCCCAGAGGCTAAAAGCGTCAGCGTTTCTTCTTTCGCTGTTAGCTGGGCAAAAAAATATTACAGTACAGTTGCGGCACGACAAAACCAAGCCCCGCGACAAATTCCCCAAAGCCCAGAGTTAACTAATTTTGAGGGAAACCGAGCCCAAATAGTTGACAAACTGACAGATACCCTGAAATTAGCGAGCGAGATAGCTTGGAGTAGAGTAGAAGCTCTTTTAGGGGAACAAATAGAGCGCCACGCCATCGATCAAAGCTTAATTAATTCTTTAGAAATTGCAGCAGACACTCGCACCTTATATCGGAAAGCAATAGACGCTTATGCAGATAGAGAACCTATTTTCCGCTTGTCCGTGCTGGTGGGAAAAGATATTATTCAAGTGAGGCGGAAATACTCAGAGGCTGATCCGTTAGTGCTGGGATTTGTGACGGTGCAATTTCAATACACTAGCAAAATCTTGTTAGGATGTCTTTCGGAGTCAGAGCGATCGGAATTTGCACCATATTTAAAAGTTGTAGAGGACTATTTGCACATTCCCTACGGAGAGATTAACGAGGCTGCGGCGAATCAGCCCGCGAATTCAAGAGCTCTATTAGCCGTTCAGCATTTGTTGCAGCACACGACTCAGATTGCTAGTGCAGTGTACGATCGAGCTAGTGCCCAGCATCAAGGATACCGCAGCAGCAGCGGGTATTTGAGCGATCGCGAGGTAAAAATTTCTGGTATCCGGGATGTCGAGATTTTTCAAAGCTATTTGTGCTGGTGCGTTTTGGAAGGTAGCATTCACCCGGTACAGCAAGAATTGTTTCCAATTTGCGTGATGTTGTACCCCAAACTTCATGTAAGTTGGGAGTTAGTGCAGGATATGCTGCTGATTTTATTTTGGGAAATATGCGAGCGGCTTCCTGCAGAAGATTTAACGGTATTTGTACCTTACTTGCGTACTTTGACAGAGATGTTTTCCAGGGATGTGTTTGATAATTAGGTAATTGCTAATTGGTAATTGCTTCAAAATTTACCACTTGCCTATTTAAAACTAAAAGCTGCGACTGCCAAACATCCCCAACCAACAATAAAAGCAACTCCCCCCAGTGGCGTAATTGCACCCAGCCATTTGATGTCGCTCAAACTCAGGGCGTACAAACTGCCTGAAAAGATGATTGTGCCGGCAATAAAAGCCCATCCAGCAACTGCCAAAAAGGTTTGAGACTCTTGGGCGCGGCTCAAGAGTAAAGCGACGAGTAATAAAGCCAGGGCATGGTACATTTGATATCGCGCGCCGGTCTCAAAAATGGTTAAAGCTCGATCGCTCAATTGATTTTTCAAAGCGTGGGAGGCGAAAGCACCGCCTGCAACGGATAAACCTCCGAATAAGGCTGCGGTTGCTATAAAAATGCGAATTAAAACTAGCGGTGACATAATATTTAGTGAATTGGGAAGAAGGAAGAAGGAAGAAGGAAGAAGGAAGAAGGAAGAAGGAAGAGGGAAAAACATCTAATTGTTGATATCGAAGGTGCGCGGTGCGTGCCTTACTTGTCATTGCGAGCCTCCGCGAAGCAATCGCATAGTAGAGATGTTCAGTGGCATAACTCTGGGAAGGGAAGGTGCGCGGGGCGCACCCTAGGCTTATGATAAATTAGCTTTTTTGCAAATATTTTTAACCTATTTTCGCACAGCTTCCAGCAAGCGAGAATAGTAAAAGCTAGTGCTAGTCATCGCTGTTCTGTTAATAACAAAACCATTGTTTTCTAGGATTTTGATAATATCAGCTTCACGGTGCTGGTAAGCCCTGGTAGTTTTGCTCGGGCCGGGGAAAAGTTCACCAACTTTTTTGAGGGCGGTAAGTGCTAAAGTTTTGGGTGCAAAACTAAGAATTAGTCGCGATTCGGCGATCGAACTTAGGTGAGCGATCATTTCTGCAGCCTTATTTTGAGGATAGTGGATTAGCACATCCAAACAAATTACTGTGTGGAATTTGCCGGTCAAAGCTTCCAAATCTTGGGCGGCGAAGGAGATGTTGTAGAGCTTGCCAGGAACTGCTGTCGATCGATCGTAAGCTTCTGCTACCATCTTTTCAGAGATATCGCTAGCGCAAACAATTGCCCCAGCGTCAGCCAGAGGAATGCTCAGAGATCCCACACCGCAACCGGCATCGCAGACACAAAGCCCGGGCAAATTGCCGTCAGCTTGCAGCCATTCGATGACTGTATCCACAGTTTTCTGGTGCCCAGTGCGGATGTCTAGCTGAACTTTATTGACTTGGCCCTCGCCGTAAATTCGCTGCCAGCGATCGAATCCCGTCGAGTTAAAATACTGTCTAACTATAGTCTTGTCGTCTACCAAATTCATTAGTCTGCCTGCTGCTGAGTTATTGCCAACGGTTAAATATTATAAAGCCGCAGCGGCATTTATTGTGGACACTCCCCACCTAATTAAATTGAGTTAGATTTATTGATACGGGCGATCGCAACTCGAACAATCCCGAATTGAGAAACTAATTCAATAAAAACCGAGTACCCGCCGATCACCCATTCGATCGATAATTTCAATAAGTCCTAACTTTTAAAAATATGGTGTTACAAGATCATTTTCGCCCGCCGCTGTCGGTGCGCCGTCACTGGCACGCCTTTCACAATGCCTGGGCGACTTATATTGCATCAGATTTGAATGCCAAATTACCAGAAGGTTACTTTGCCGAACCTAACGTACAGTTTGGGATTGAAATTGATGTAGCAGCTTTTGAGGAATCGTTACCGGAGTTGGAGAACCCAGAGACGGTAATTCATTTGCCAATAGATTTCCCAAACAATTGGTTACCACCGCCAGCCCAAACTGTGCCTTTTTTATCTACCGCGGAAACCGTGCAAGTCAGTATTTTTAACACTGAAGCTGGCCCGGTATTAGCCGGTGCAATTGAATTAGTAAGTCCTGCCAACAAAGATCGTTCTACTCATCGCGATGCTTTTGTTTCTAAGTGCGAGACGTATTTGCGGCAGGGAATTGGGTTAGTAATAGTTGATGTTGTGACAGGAAGGAAGGCAAATCTTCACAATGAATTGTTAATCCGTTTGGCGCGAGGAAGTGCTTCGCCCTTCGAGGCTGACCTCTATGCTACAGCTTATCGCCCGATCGAGCGAGACGGCAAGCAATGCCTGGATATTTGGCAAGAAAAACTGGCTGTGGGCTGCGCGCTCCCTGCTTTACCGCTGTGGCTGCGGGGCGATATTTGCTTGGCTGTGGAATTAAACAATATTTACGATCGAACTTGCCGAGAGCACCGAATTGCTGTCACCAGTGCTTAGCGCATAGCAGAACGAATAAGGAAGAAGGAAGAAGGAAGAACAAATCAACCAAACACGATCTGACAACACTTAAAACAACCGATGCCAAGTCAATTCCTTTGTCGCCGCATTTAAATTCCAGCGCAACAATTGAGTTGCCGATTTGCCCATAATTCCCGAAATTCCGATCGCCTTTCTCGGAGATTCAGTTGCCAGGGCGATCGCACTATCGGCGTCGCAAATCCCCCACTTCACCAAATTCTGCACTCCCGCCAATAGCGGCAGAGTTGTACCTGCCAAAGTAGCAGATTCCAGGGGGGAATGGTAATCTAATCTTATCCAAGCTGTACCTTTTCTGACTTCAATTTGTCGGGAATCCCAAGGATAAACACCGTCAGGCAAACCCAAAGGAGCCAAAGCATCGCTCACTAAAAAAACGCCTTTTTCATACCTAGCAGCGCGCAGCAACAAATCCATCATTGTCCCAGAAACGTGCTTCCCGTCAGCAATTAAACCGCATTTTACGCCCGGATAAACAATCGCCGCTCCCAATAAACCCGGTTCTCGGTGGTGCAAACTCGGCATCGCATTAAAAGCATGAGTTACCATTGAAGCTCCCCGCTCAAATGCTTGTTGGGCTTGCTCTGCCGTCGCTTGGGAATGTCCGAGACTGACGGCAATTCCCAAACTTTGCAAATAGGGAATGACTTCGCCAGTGCTGTCTAACTCCGGCGCTAAAGTAATTATTTTGACAATATGGGCACAATCTCCTAAAACTTGCTTGACATTTTCTATAGTTAGGGGTAGTAAAAACTCAACTGGATGAGCTCCTCGCTTCTGGGGGTTGAGAAAAGGGCCTTCGAGGTGAACACCGAGAATTTCCGCTGTTTTAGTTTTATTGATTGCCGGAGCAGCGGTTTGTACAGTGCGGATATAATCAGCTATCGTCGAGAGCGATCGCCTAAACTTATCCAGCGAAGTTGTCACCAAAGTCGGCAAAAAAGCATCGACTCCCTGATTCCACAAAAATTGACAAATTTTTGGCAAAATTTCAATATGTTTGCTTTCTAAATCGGGAAAAGCAAAACCGAGGGCTCCGTTAATCTGCAAGTCAACACCGCCCAGAGAAAGCCAATCGCCTCCTACATCAAGCACTTGCAAATCGGGAGGACAAATCCGTTTAAATACGGCATCCATCGGCAAAACTTCTTGAATGATTCCCGTTTCGTCAACAGCAAGCATCTGCAAATCCTTGCAACGGGGGAGGCGAGCATTGAGAATATCTGTGGGGGCGGCAGGTGGGGTTGTGGCTTCAGTCATCCGATTTTAGATTTTAGATTTTAGATTTTAGATTTAATATTCGCTACGGATAAATCCGGTGGCTGGCGATGAGGAGGGGGAGCTTTTTGCTTTTTGCTGGCTCCAGGGCTGCTTGGACTGGGACTTGTGGCCAAATTGCTTTTAAGGGTCAGTTTTGGTACAAAATATCTAAATTTGAGTTAACGCAATCATTTAAAATTAGCATTTATCTGAAATCTGAAATCGGAAAATTGCATGAATCAACCGACAGTTGGAATTATCATGGGTAGCGATTCGGATTTGCCAACCATGAAAGATGCGATCGCAGTTTGCGAAGAATTCAGTGTACCTTGCTCCGTGGCGATCGTCTCGGCGCACCGCACCCCTGAGCGCATGGTGGAATACGCCCAAACCGCACACCAACGGGGCTTGAAAGTTATTATCGCAGGTGCCGGGGGAGCGGCACACCTCCCTGGTATGGTAGCATCTTTAACGCCCTTGCCAGTAATTGGAGTGCCGGTACTGAGCCGCCACCTGCAAGGCCTAGATTCGCTGTACTCGATCGTGCAAATGCCAGCCGGCATACCCGTAGCAACAGTGGGGATCGGCAACGCTAAGAATGCTGGCTTGCTGGCCGTTCAGATACTAGCAGCTCATCAGCCAGAATTGCTAGATCGAGTTTTGCAGTACCGCAAAACTTTGTCGGAATCAGTAATGAAAAAACAAACTCAGCTAGAAGAGTTAGGCTATCAAAACTATCTGAATCTGAAC
The DNA here is from genome assembly GCF_036700865.1 of Microcoleus sp. S13C4. NCBI lineage: Bacteria > Bacillati > Cyanobacteriota > Cyanophyceae > Oscillatoriales > Microcoleaceae > Microcoleus > Microcoleus sp. S13C4. The sequence goes on along the minus strand of NZ_JAUBPS010000001.1, from coordinate 24,953 downwards.
AAATAATCTCTAAACTTTTGTAGTAAAATTGGAAAGTTTTCCGAATATTGCTGAGCTTATTAGCCGTAAAGAGGGTGAAAGTGATTAAAATGACGGTCGGAAAGAAAAAGTCGAAACAAGTCAGGCGGGAGTCTTTAAATTGGCCAGCAGCTAACTTTTTGACCAAAGTTAACAGGTTCAATAAATTACAAAGGGCGATCGCCCGCCTCAGTCCAAGTTGGCAAGCCTGCATACCAATAGCAGCAATCATCGTCTTGGTGTGGGGATATGCGGCGGTAGCCCAAACCCCTGCCAAGCCAACTACTGAGGAACAATTAGCAAGCCTTAAGGTGGGCATGGATACCATGTGGGTCATGGTTGCGGCGATGCTAGTGTTCTTTATGAACGCCGGTTTCTGTATGTTGGAAACCGGTTTTTGTCGTCAAAAAAATGCAGTCAACGTGCTGGCAAAAAACTTGATTGTTTTTGCGCTTTCTACTATCGCATTTTGGGCGATCGGCTTTGCATTAATGTTCAGCAACGGCAACGATTTTATCGGCACCAGCGGCGGATTTTTTCTGTGGAATGTAGCTGACAACAGCCCCGCCACAGGAGACGCTTATCAAGGCATTTTCAACTCATTAAACAGGACGGGAGTGCCTCTTAACGCTAAATTCTTTTTCCAGTTAGTTTTTGCGGGAACTGCTGCCACGATCGTTTCTGGAGCAGTTGCAGAGCGAATTAAATTCATTGACTTCTTAATTTTCAGCTTGCTGCTAGTAGGAATTGCTTACCCAATTACCGGACACTGGATTTGGGGCGGGGGCTGGCTGTACAACGCAGGCTTCCGGGATTTTGCGGGTTCGACAGTGGTTCACTCGGTAGGCGGTTGGGCTGCTTTGATGGGAGCGGCATTTTTGGGGCCGCGGATCGGCAAGTACCGCGACGGCGAGACTGTGGCGATACCAGGACACAATATGAGCATTGCCACCCTCGGCTGTTTGATTCTTTGGTTCGGTTGGTTCGGGTTCAATCCCGGTAGGACAATGGCACTCGATCCAAATGCGATCGCCCACATTGCGATCACCACCAACACCGCCGCTGCCTTCGGGGGAGTTGCTGCAACGATTACTGCTTGGCTGTACCTGGGCAAACCAGACCTTTCGATGATTATCAACGGCATCCTCGCAGGCTTAGTCGGGGTAACAGCTAGCTGCGCTTGGATCAACGTGCCCAACTCTGCCATTATCGGGACGATCGCTGGCATCCTCGTAGTTTTCGCAGTAACTTTCTTCGACAATTTGAAAATTGACGACCCTGTAGGGGCAACTTCAGTTCACTTAGTCTGCGGCATCTGGGGAACTCTGGCAGTTGGGCTGTTTGCTGACGGGCCTACAACTGGAATTTATACCACAGGCCCGGCAGCAGGATTGCTCGTGGGCGGAGGTTTCGGTCAGCTCTGGGCGCAGTTGGTCGGTATTATCTCTGTAGGCGGGATGACCGTGCTGCTGAGTACGATTTTTTGGGCCGCACTCAAAGCTTTGCTGGGTATCCGCGTTTCTGCTGTAGAGGAGGCTGAAGGTTTGGATATCGGCGAACACGGGATGGAAGCTTACAACGGGTTTGTGAAGGAAAGGAGCTTGGACAACAGAATTGAGGGTGGCTACGGCGGTTATGCTGGGGGTTCTGGGGCGAGGACTACAAAACTGTAGAGTGTGGGAAGAGATCGCTCAATTCAGCTTTCGTGTTTTAGATTAGCTATTTATAAGCTAATTCACCTCTTTATTCAGAAAAACCACAATCTGAAATAGCCACCACCTTATGGCGGTTTATCGTTGTGCTCGCGTTTCAATCTTCAATGCGAACGCGGGCATATTTTTATTATTAGTTCACCTTTAATGGCCTACATATAGCAGTTTTCGATTCCATGAGATGTGCGTCGGTAATTGGTAATTGGTAATTGGTAATTGAGAATCTGTAACTAACGAACTGTGCAAACAGTTGTATTGATTAGAGTTTACCGGCAATGGCTTTAAGTTCTTCAACGACGCGCTTGTTCTTGGGATTCCTGCTGCCATCAACGGGGGCGGAGACAACAGTGATTATTTCTAGTAAATCTTTAGCTAAATCCTTGTCACAGCTAGTATTTTCGGTTTGATTTATAATCACTACCTCTGTCCCAAAGTGTTCGCACAAATTAAAAATTAGTTCCGAACCAAATCTCAGCAGTCTGTCTTTGTGAGTTAATACCAACCTTTCTACTTGATTGTCTACGATCGCCCGAATTAGATGTTGTAAACCCCGCTTACTGTAATTAACCCCAGAACCCACATCATCAATGATTTGGAATTGCCAGCCGTGAGATGCACAAAACAATTCCAAAACTTGTTTTTGTCTGTCTAAATCATCTTTTTGGTCGTGGCTGCTAACCCGAGCGTAAGCTATGGTTAAAGCGCCGTTGGGTTTTAAGCCGAGAAGATGAGCTAGGTCATACCGTCTGTGACCGTTAGCCGTGCGTTCCGGTATTAGCTTACCTTCGGCTTCCCACCTGCGTAAGGTGGAAGCGCTCACACCTTTAATTTTGGCTGCTTCAGTTATAGTTAATTTTTTCATTTTTGGATTTTAGCATCAGAACTGAGTAAGTTCGATCACTTTTAGATATATTTTTGTGCAGTGCGGCAGCTTTTACCAATCGGATTGCGGTGCCAGAAAGTTTGGTAGGCAGATTTTTTATGGTAAAGTAGTGCGAAAAAGCAAAGTTCTGCATTGCCGTCGCGCCCAAAACAGTACAGTGCTTGATTCTTACCAGAATTGAGGCTTTAATTGAGTGGTAAAACTTGATGCAGCAATCAGTGCAAATTATTCGGTGTGAAGCCTGCAAATAGCTTGAGTTTATGGAGAAGTTTGGAGGAGGTAGCAGAAGTAGAACTCATAAATCCCTCTTAGGGATGGAAGTTAGCCGATCGAAAGCTGTTCCGGTTTGGGCTTTGCTATCTTTGGTGACGAACGGGGTATTGATACTTACAGTTGCTCAACTACTCCTGCGGGGACACAACTTGGCAGAAAGCTTCCCGGCAAGTGCTGCGGTGACTGCAGAAGTGGCTGAAGAACAAATTGGCCAACCGGTGATCTCTGCAAAGGCAGTGCTAGACGTGCCCGTTCCCGGACCGCGACATAAATGGACTTACCAGCAGTGGGTGACCCAGTTGGGTCGCGAAGCTGAGGCGGCGGCGGCGAATCGACCCTCAAGACTGAGTGTTTTGGCTGGCGATTCTCTAAGTATGTGGTTTCCGACCAAGCTGTTACCAGTCGATCGAATTTGGCTGAACCAAGGGATTTCGGGGGAGACTTCCGTGGGTTTGCTGAAGCGGTTGCAGTTGTTCGATAGAACTGCGCCGGATACTGTGTTTGTGATGATTGGGATTAACGATTTGTTGCGGGGAAGCACCGACGAAGGGATTTTGGACAACCAGCGGCAGATTATTCGCGATTTGCGGTGGGCTCACCCCAAAGCACAAGTGGTTGTGCAGTCGATTTTGCCCCATAGCGGGGAACAAGCTACTTGGGAAAATCGCGATCGCCTGTTGGCGATTCCTAACAGTCGGATTAGGGCAATAAATCGACGGCTGAAAGAAATTGCTAGTTCTGAAAATGTTTTGTATCTGGATTTGTACCCGCTATTTGCGGATGCTGACGGCAATTTGCCAACTGAACTCAGCACAGATGGCCTGCACCTTAACGATCAAGGTTATCTGGTTTGGCGATCGGCTCTGCAACTGTTCGATGAGATGCAGTTGAAAAATGAGTCATGAGTCATTAGTTAGAAAGATAAACCATAAAGTAACATTCTCCCCCTCTACTCCTTCCACTCTCCCTTACTCAAAACTCTTACCCTCTCCTCAACTTCCTCTTTCCCCTTACTCTGCTATCACTGGCTATGTCAAGTATCCACTGAGAGATTAAGAAATATGATAGTTAGCGATTTAGTATAGGGTGATACAGAATAAGTGTTTGTAGAAATGGTGCAATCCAAAAGGCACAGACCATTAGATTGATAGTTGACGAATTTAGATGAGTCCGGCTATACGAAGTCGGGGAGTTGAGGATTGGGGAATTATCTATTGAAGATTTGTTCCGCTAAAACAGGGACTTAAAACCAAATAACTATTGCATCTAAAATCCTCGCATCTAAAATCGGCTCGGTCTTCCCTGAAAATTGCTGAGTATGAGAAGGTACAACTAACGTGATCAAAAAAAGTTTAACGATCGGCATCATCGCGCTGTGGCTGTTAAGTGTGCCGCTGACGCACAATGCCTTAGCTCAAGATGCTGCTGGTACTGCTGCTGCCGTGGTGCCGAATCCGATCAACAGCGGCGATACCGCCTGGATGTTGGTCTCCTCAGCACTGGTATTGCTGATGACACCGGGGCTGGCCTTTTTCTACGGAGGGTTGGTGCGATCGCGCAACGTCCTCAACACCATGATGATGAGCTTAGTCATGATGGGACTGATCGGCGTCACCTGGACGCTGTGGGGTTATAGTTTGGCTTTTGATGTCACCCCCAGCAACCTCAATGATAAAGGGTTTGCTCAAGGGATCGAAACCTTCATCGGCGGCTTCGACTGGATGTTCTTAAACAACGTCACGGCGGACAAACCAGATCCGATCGGCTACGCGCCGACAATACCCCACCAAGTCTTCATGGTGTACCAGATGATGTTCGCCATCATCACTCCAGCATTGATTTCCGGGGCGATCGTCGAACGGGTAACATTTAAAACCTATTTCTGGTTCGTGCTGCTGTGGTCTACCTTCATCTACTCTCCTCTAGCCCACTGGGTTTGGGGTAGAGGCTGGCTGGGGGCGATCGGGTCTCTGGACTTTGCCGGCGGTACAGTCGTGCACATCAGTTCCGGCGTATCAGCCGTTGTCGCAGCTTGGGTAATCGGGCCCCGCAAAGACCACTTGAACAAGCCTCACACCCCCCACAACGTACCCTACGTCTTGCTGGGAATTGGGATGCTGTGGTTCGGCTGGTTTGGCTTCAACGGCGGTAGCGCTTTGGGTTCTGGTTCTTTAGCAACAGTGGCTTTTGTCACCACAATGATTGCTACAGCAGCCGGCGGTTTAACTTGGACAATTGTGGAATGGGTACTCAAAGGCAAACCGACAGCAGTGGGAATTGCTAGCGGTTTCCTAGCGGGATTGGTGGGCATCACACCTGCGGCTGGATTCGTGCTTCCAGTGGGAGCGCTTTTGATCGGATCGATCACTTCGGTTGCCTGTTTCTTCGCCGTTAGTTTCCGCGCTAAGCTCGGATTTGACGACTCTTTGGACACCTTCCCGATTCACGGCGTAGGCGGAACTGTGGGCGCGATTCTGACAGGCGTGTTTGCGACTAAAGCGGTTAACGCAGCCGGAAATGACGGGCTATTTGCGGGGAATCCGGGGCTAATCGTGACCCAGTTGGTAGGCATTCTAGCTACTTACGTGTTTGCGGCTGTGGGCACTTTTGTGATCCTGAAAATTTTAGGGCAGTTTATGGAGCTACGAGTGCCGTCATCTGCTGAAGACCAAGGTTTGGATATCGGCCAGCATGGGGAAGAAGCTTACGGTGAGGATTTTGCCGGCGGTTTCAGTTCGTTTGAATCTAGTTCTCCTTTTGCGCCTAAGAAGGTTTGAGACTGATTTTCTGTGGGAGTTCGATCGTGTAGAGACTCAGCTATCTGGGTCTCTCAGCTTTTTTTAAGTTTTTTTAACGAACCGCGAGGGCGCGTTCATTCTTTCTTTGCTCTCAATTAAATGTGTCGATCGTATAAATAGCATATCCCCTCTTCGCTACTGAGCCAATAATCGCGATCGCACCCCAGGCATTCTAAAATCAAAGGTAATTAACCTAGATTTCTACTCGATACCGCATGGATACTAAAGCTTTTAAACGATCGCTCCAACAGTCTGAAAACTACCACCGCAAGGGTTTCGGACACGAAGCTGAAGTAGCTGGCGTGATGCAGACGGCTTATCAAAGCAGTCTGATCCAGCAAATTCGCGACAATAATTACAGACTGGAACGCGGCGCAGTCACGATCCGGCTGGCTGAGGCTTTTGGCTTTTGCTGGGGGGTGGAACGCGCTGTAGCTATTGCTTACGAAACTCGCCAGCATTTCCCAACCGAACGGCTTTGGATTACTAATGAGATTATTCATAATCCCTCTGTCAATCAGCATTTGCGGGATATGGAAGTTGGTTTTATTTCTGTTGAGAAGGGACAGAAAGATTTTTCGGTTGTAGATAGCGGCGATGTGGTAATTTTACCAGCTTTTGGGGCAAGCGTCCAAGAAATGCAGTTGCTTAATGATAAGGGCTGCAAGATTGTTGATACTACTTGTCCTTGGGTTTCTAAGGTTTGGAATACTGTTGAGAAGCACAAAAAGAGAAATTATACTTCGATTATTCACGGTCAATACAAGCATGAGGAAACTGTTGCCACGAGTTCTTTTGCTGATAAGTATTTGATTGTGCTGAATTTGCAGGAAGCTGAATATGTCAGCAATTATATCTTGCATGGGGGCGACCGCGATGAGTTTCTTGTTAAATTTAGCAAGGCTTATTCGGCTGGTTTTGACCCAGATGTGGATTTGGAAAGCGTTGGTATTGCTAACCAAACTACTATGCTCAAAACTGAGACAGAGAACATTGGTAAGTTGTTTGAAAAAACGATGATGCGGAAGTTTGGACCTGAGAATTTGAACGAGCATTTTCAGAGTTTTAATACTATCTGCGATGCGACTCAGGAACGCCAAGATGCTATGTTGAGTTTGGTTGAGGAAAAGTTGGATTTGATGCTGGTGATTGGGGGTTTTAATTCTTCTAATACTACGCATTTGCAGGAAATTGCGATCGACAAAACGGTTCCTTCTTATCACATTGATTGTGCAGAGCGTATTTTACCGGGAAATCGGATCGAACACAAGCCTTTGGGCGGAGATTTGGTCGTAACTGAAGGTTGGTTACCGGAGGGTAAAATTGTGGTGGGCGTGACTTCGGGTGCTTCTACGCCTGATAAGGTTGTTGAAGATGCGATCGATCGCATTTTCGCGATGAAAGCGGCGGCTGTTGTGTAATTATTATATTGTTTCGGCACTGCACTCGGAATCATCATTTTCTCAGTGCAGTGCGATCGTCCAAATCCTCAACCGACTATCAACTCCAATTGTTCTTCATATCAATTCCGGTAGCCTCCCAATAGTAAAATCCAGTCAACATTCAACAGTCAACAATCACAGATGGTGCAACCGGAATAGATCTAATTCATCGGCGTTAATCGGTGTTAATCTGCCTGTATCTGCGGTAAAAAAAGAGAATTTATTCACCGCAGATGACAAGGGATTAACGCAGATTAACGCAGAGGTCGAGAATAGAGATAGGAAAAATTCCGATGCTAACAGATTTGATATTATTCCCTCTTGATGCTGAAAATTATCCCCCTTAACCTGCCTGTATCTGCGGTTAGTTTCCCTAGCAATTTCTCCCCTCCGTGCAAAAAATTATTTTTTTCACACATCATGAAAAATCAGCCTTTTTTTTGGGGAAAAAAGCTTGACACTGGTGGCTTGACAAGGTATTATTTAATAATGGGAATAGTGCCACAACTTAAATTTATATCACCACTCCCATTATCTAAAATATACCCCACAAGTCAACTTAAGTCAATAGGTAAAAACTCTTTTCTTTGCGCCGCGATTTGAAACTGTGAAAGCAGCATAATGGATGCAACAAAACAGGGTGAATAAAGCTTTGTTAACCATCCTAGATTGTGTGGAGCCTGCATGAATCACGAGAGGCAAGAGAGCTATTTCTGGCATCCCCCTTAAGTCGGAGATGCCAGGAAGATATAGACTTAAAATAGGAACAAGATTGATTGCACATTTGAGCCTTAAATTTATAGGCTTTAGCCGCCCTATAGGCCCGCGCCACAAATTCGAGTAGTCCGTATCCAGCTAAAATAAAAAAAAGCAGGACTCGCACGCCGACTATTTCATGAAACAATCACTGACTCCCCAAATCACCGCAGGTATCGGAATGGTCGTGGCGCTGCTAATTTTTAATGCGGCCACTTCCTACCGCAACACTCTCAAGTTAGTCGAAAACGAACGCTGGGTGAGCCACACTCACCAAGTTTTAACCGAACTCGAAGCCACGCTTTCCACCTTAAAAGATGCTGAAACCGGACAGCGCGGTTATTTGCTGACGGGAGAAGAACGGTATTTAGAACCCTATCACAGCGCGATCGCCCGCATCAACCAACAAGTAGTCGGATTGCAGCAGCTAACCGCCGACAACAAGCGGCAGCAACAGCGCCTTCGCGATTTGAAAATTGCGATCGACTCTAAATTATCCGACCTTGAAGAAACCCTCAATCTGCGACGCAAACAAAACTTAGCAGCAGCCGTGGGGCAAGTAAAAACCGGTAGGGGAAAGCAAATCATGGGCAGCATTCGGCAGCAGATAGCCGTCATGACTGCCGAAGAAACTCAGCTATTGCAGCAGCGCGCCCGAGAATCAAAAAGGAGCGCTAATTTGACAATCCTGACTTTTACCCTTGCTGCTTTAATAAATTTCCTGTTGATGGTGTTGGTTTTCTATTTGGTCAAACGCGATCGAACTTTGCGCGACAATGCCGAAATTAAGCAAAATCAACTTTTAGACCAGCTAGAGCACGATCGCCACTCCCTGCAATTAAGTGAAGAACGTTTTCGCAGCGCCATTCTCAACGCACCGCTGCCAATTATGCTGCACGCTGAAAACGGAGAAGTTTTGCAAATTAACTGCGCTTGGACAGAACTCTCCGGCTACGAATACTCAGAAATTCCCACAATTGAAGATTGGACAGAAAAAGCTTACCACAGCCGCAAATCGCTAGTGCAAGCAGATATCGACCGACTGCACCAATTAAACGCCCGCATTTCTGAAGGCGAATATATGATTACCACAGCCAGTGGCGAAACTCGAATTTGGGACTTTTATTCCGCACCTTTAGGCAAGCTTTCCGACGGCAGAAGTTTAGTAATTAGTACCGCTATTGACATGACTGCGCGCAAACAAGCAGAAGCAGAAATTCGGATGCTCAATGCTACATTAGAACGCCGAGTAGAACTCCGCACCAATCAACTTCAAGCAGCTAACGAAGAATTAGAAGCTTTCGCCTATACCGTAGCCCACGATTTGCGTGCCCCCCTGCGGGGAATGCAGGGATTGGCTGAAGCTTTATTAGAAGATTACCGCGAACTCCTCGACGAACTTGGCCAAGAATACGCCCAGCAAATTGTTAACTCGGGGCAACAATTAGAAGAATTAATCCAAGATTTGCTAGCTTACAGCCGCCTGAGCCGCACAGATTTATCGATGCAAGTTTTGGACTTAGAATCAGTTGTGGCCGAGGCAATTGCTATGGTAAAAGCTGACGCTAAATCCAGGCACGCTAAAATTAGTGTTCGATCGCCCTTGCCTGCGGTAATTGCCCACCGCGTTACTTTAGTTCAAGTAATCACCAATCTGCTCACCAATGCTATAAAATTTGTGGAAGGCACACCCCCCCAAGTGCAGATCTGGGCTGAGGAAATTGAGCAGCCTCAAGAGGGAGAAACAGAGAGCAATACAGTGGGAAAATTGGAAAGTGAGACGGTGGGACAGTGGGAGCATTCCCAGTTACTGATGGCGAGTAGCCTATTGCCAGTCCGCATCATCCGTCTGTGGGTAGAAGACAACGGCCTCGGTATTGCTCTAGAACATCAAAAACGCATTTTTCGCGTCTTTGAACGGCTGCACGGTATTGAGGCTTACCCCGGAACTGGTATAGGATTAGCTATTGTAAAAAAAGGAGTTGATCGCATGGGCGGTCAAGTTGGAGTGGAATCTCAAGTAGGACAAGGCAGTCGATTTTGGATACAACTGAGGAAGCATGACCCAAATGCAGACGATTTTGCTGGTGGAAGATAACCCCGTTGATATTCTATTGATGCAGCGGGCATTGCGAAATGAGGCTTTTGCTAATACGTCGCTGCAAATTGTCCGAGATGGAGATGCAGCAGTTTTTTATTTAAATGGTGACGGAGAGTACAGCGATCGCGATCGCTATCCTTTACCTAGGATAATTTTACTAGATTTGAAGTTGCCCAGGCGATCGGGTCACGAGGTTCTGGTTTGGCTCAAGCAGCAGCCGGAACTAAAACGCTTGCCAGTGGTTATGCTTACTTCTTCTAGCCAAACAATTGATGTCAAGCGAGCTTACGATTTAGGGGTAAATTCTTATTTGGTTAAACCGGTCGGGTTTGCTTCTTTAGTGGAAATGATGCAGAGTTTTAGCCAGTATTGGCTCAATTATACCGAACTGCCGGAACCTCTATAATTGGCGCATTTTTAGTGGCGGTTTCTCGATTTTTATTGCTTGTTTTCTTGTTACCAAGCTCTTTCTGCTAGTGGCGTTTTCCCCATTTTTATTGCTTGCTTTCTCGTTACCCGGAGCTTTATGATAAGGAGGAAATTAAGTTTAGAGTGAGGAATCTCGTCCTCTATCATCTTAAAGAGGCAACCTCCAACATTTTTATTCCGAGTGATTGCTCGGCACTCTAACTAACAGCAAAATTATAAATTGTTAAAGTGGTACACATTCTAGTAATTGACGACAACCCCACTGATCGGCTGCTCGTCAGACGCGAATTAGAGCGGCAATTTTCGCCATTGCAAGTAACGGAAATTTCTCACAATAGATTGTTGGTGGAAGCACTAAATCGAGGTCGATTCAATCTGGTGATTACCGACTACCAACTGCTCTGGACGAACGGTTTAGATGTGCTTAAAACTATCAAAGCGCGTTATCCACAATGCCCGATTATAATGTTTACGAATACTGGTAATGAAGAAATTGCTGTAGAGGCGATGAAATCCGGATTGGACGATTACATTATCAAGTCGCCTAAGCACTACGTCCGCCTTTGCGTTGCTGTTCGCGCAGTGCTCGATAGAGTTGCCGCCTGGGAACGAGTCGCCCGACTAGAAAATCAACTTAATTATCTGCTAGAACGCTTAAATGTCGGAGTTTTTTGAGCGAGTTCCCAGGGGCAGCTTTTGGAAAGCAATCAAGCTTTTTTGCGCTTGTTTGATGCCAGCAATTTAGCAGATGTCCAAGGGATTTATCTTGAGCAATTGTTTGTGCAACCCCTAGGTTCAGGGGAGTCTCGGTCTCAAAATATCGAAATTACATTTCCTTTGGCAGACGGTCGAGTAAAATGGATTCGGTTTACTCAATATCTCTACAGTGTAGAAGGTGAAACTACCATTGAGGGATTGGTGGAAGATATTACGGAACTCAAGCAAGCAGAACTTGCTTTGCGCGAATTTAATGAAACTTTGGAAGAGCGGGTGAGAGAGCGTACTGCTGAGTTAGAAGAAGTTAACGCACAGCTCGAATCGTTTACTTATTCAGTTTCGCACGACTTGCGCGCTCCTCTGCGGGGAATTTTGTTTTTTGCTGAAATGTTGCTTAAAGATAAAGGCAACGAGTTGGATGCTACCGCACAGGATTACTTGTCTCGGATTAATGACGCTGCAAGTCTGATGAATACTTTAATCGAAAATTTGCTAGAGTACGGCCGTCTCAGCAAAGCTAACTTGCCACTACAAGCAGTTTCTCTTAATTTAATTGTGGCTCGCTCGATCGCGCAACTAGAGGCGGAAATTGCTCAAAAACAAGCTCGGATAACGGTTGTTGAAACGCTACCTACTGTGTTGGCCCATCCTGCTACCCTGCTGCAAGTCTTGGCTAATTTGCTCTCCAATGCTCTTAAGTTCGTGCAGCCTGGGATAGAGCCGCAGGTGCGAGTTTATGCAGAAGCTGACGACGAATATATCTATCTTTGGGTAGAAGACAACGGTATTGGTATTGAAGAAAAATTTCAAGAAAGGATTTTTGGGTTGTTCGATCGCCTGCACGGTCAAGAAGTGTATCCAGGGACAGGAATAGGGCTGGCGATAGCGAACAAAGGAGTTGATCGGATGGGGGGTGCGATCGGGCTGAAATCCACAGTGGGAATCGGTACCCGCTTCTGGGTAAAATTACGCAAGTGCGAGAGTTGAGGAAGTAAGTTCGGCAACGCGCAGTGAATCGGGATTTAAAAGATGAGGTTCTAGGGAAGAGGGTTTTAACAGCAATATTCTGCTGTAGCTCAAAGAATTAATCAACCCGCTTGTTCACACCCGAAGACAGAATAAACAATTAGTATAGTGATAGTTAACTAATCTCTGGCACCTTTCCCGCCTGAGCATGGTTTCTGAGCGATTTTACAACAACTTACTTAATTAATTTGCTTGTGGGCCCGCCCCTAAAAGGCTGGTTGAGGATATTACAAGCTGTAAAATATAATAAAATACAAGCAAATACAATAAATTTATTGGCAAGTCTAATTAACCCACCAAGTACATATTTAAATGGTCGAGATTGCTCAATAACATATTGTTAGATTTAAAAATGTTTGCGCCCCTATAAAAAGTCAAAGGCTAATGCTCTCTATTCTGTTAATCGACGACAACCCGAACGATCGCCTGATGATCGAGCGAGAACTGAGGAAAACTTTTCCCGATTTAGAAATTAAAGCCGTTATTGATCTCCAAACTCTAGAATACATCCTGGCAGCCGGCGGTTTTGATATAGTAATTACCGATTACCAACTGCACTGGAGCGACGGATTAACTATTCTCCAAAAAGTTCACAGTCGCTACCCCAATTGTCCGGTAATTATGTGTACTGACAGCGGCAGCGAACAAGTGGCAGTCGAAGCTATGAAAGCCGGCTTAAGCGATTACGTATTCAAAGGGCGGCACTTCAAGCGACTGGCGGGGGCTGTGGGCGAAAGCTTGAAAAATCAGCAGTTGCGTGAGAAATACGCGAAAACGTCGGCGCAGTTGGCAATTTCGGAGGAAAGGCTGAGGTTGGCGATCGAAGCCTCGAAAATGGGAACTTGGGATTGGAATTTATTAAATGGCGAGGTGGTTTGGTCGGAGGGACACGAACTGTTATTGGGGTTAGAAAAAGGCAGTTTTGCGGGAAATTACGAAGCGTTTTTTGCCTGCATTCACCCGGATGATCAGGCCTCGATCGCCCGCGCTGTTGCCTTTGCTTTAGAAAACAAAATAGAATACCAATACGAATTTAGAGTCATTTGGCCCGACGGCAGTTTGCACTGGATCGCGAGTAGGGGCAAGTTTTTTGATGATGATACGGGTAAATCGGTGCGATCGAGCGGCGTGGTTTGGGATATTACCGATCGCAAATTATCGGAAACGCGGGTGCAAGAAAGCGAGGAAAATTTGCGCTTTGCTCTAGAAGCAGCTAACACGATCGCTTTTACCTGGGATGTGGCATCGGGGGAAGTCCGCCGTTCGTCCAATGCCGAAACACAGATGGGTTTGGGCCCCGACAGCACCTGTGGTACTTTTGAGCAAAAAAAGAATGCCGTGCATCCAGAAGACCGCGAAAGGTTTTTGGCAGATGTGGATGCAGCACTCACCGGGACGGGAGTTTACGAGTCGGAATACCGCAAAGTGCGACCCGACGGCTCAGTGATTTGGCTTCACGACAAAGGGCGGGTGGTTTTTGACGCATCCGGCACACCCCTTCGGCTGTTTGGGGTGGCGATCGACATTACGGATCGCAAACAATTAGAATACGACCGCTCGCGCGCGTTGGCCCGTGAGCGGTCGTATTTGCGCCGCCTGCAGAAGTTAACCTCCGCGTCAGTAGCTATTAACTCCACGCTGTCTGTGGCAGAAATACTTCAGTTAGCAGCCGATAGCGCCCGCCAAATTCTCGAAGTCCACCAGGTAGCGGTCAACCTCGACCCTGCCGCCACATGGGATGCGGGAATGAGCAAGTTTTCCATGTCAGAAAAATACGCCGCGTGGCAAGATTACTGCGAAGAGCCAGACGGTACGGGCATTTACCAGCAAGTTTGCCAGCACCAACAGCCGATGCGGATGACTCAAACCGAGTTAGATGCTCACCCGGCCTGGCGGGGGTTCGGCAAGGCTGCGGGGAAGCACCCGCCGATGCGGGGCTGGCTGGCTGTACCGCTGACGACTCGGGACGGCAGAAATCTGGGATTGATTCAGTTGTCGGACAAGTATGAGGGGGAGTTTGCCGAAGATGATGAAACTATTTTAATGCAGTTGGCTCAGGCGGTGTCGGGGGCGATAGACAATGCCCGACTTTACGAGGAATCTCAGCAGGCAAATCGCATGAAAGATGAGTTTTTGGCCACTCTTTCTCATGAGCTGCGATCGCCCTTAAACGCGATTTTGGGCTGGGCGCAAATGCTGCGGCACCGCAGTTTGAGTCCGGCTGCTACTGAGCGGGCTTTATCCACTATTGAGCGAAATGCTAAATTGCAAACTCAATTGATTGAGGATTTGCTGGATATTTCGAGAATTATTCGCGGTAAGTTGACTTTGAATCCTTGTGCGGTAAATTTGATTTCGATGGTGGAAGGAGCGATGAATACGGTGCGGTTGGCCGCCGATGCTAAGTCGATCGATTTGCGGTTTGCAATTGGAGATTTGGGCTTAGAGACTGCTGAATTTTCCAAATTTGGGGAGGTTTCTGGCAATCCTGAATTTCAGTTAAATCCGAGATTTTGGGTATCAGGAGACCCTGGCCGCTTGGAGCAAGTAATTTGGAATTTGCTGACGAATGCGATTAAGTTTACGCCGCGCGGGGGGCGAGTTGAAATCCGGCTTTCGAGAGTTGATTCGGAGGTTGAGCTGGCTGTTACCGACACGGGAATTGGGGTTGCTGCGAATTTTTTGCCTTACGTATTTGACTCTTTCCGCCAAGCGGATGCTACGATTACTCGCAATTATAGCGGTTTGGGGCTGGGTCTGGCGATCGTCCGGCAGTTAGTGGAACTCCACGGTGGCACGGTTTGGGCCCAGAGTCCGGGACTGGATATGGGATCGACTTTTAGTTTCCGCCTCCCTGCGATGCAGGTAAATTCGATACCCGACGAGGAAGGGCAGGTTTTGGCTGGCGCTGGTAATTTACTGGGAGTTAAGGTTTTGCTGGTTGATGACGAGGTTGATTCGCGGGAATTTATGAGGTTTGTCTTGGCAGATTCCGGGGCCGCTGTCATGGCTGCATCCTCTGCTGCTGAGGCGTTTGAGGTGGCTTCGCAGTTTAGCCCTGATGTTTTGGTCAGCGATATTGGAATGCCGGAGGAAGACGGCTATTCGCTGCTACGAAGGCTGCGTTCTTTGAACACCCAGGGAGGGAAATTTTGGGCGATAGCTCTGACGGCTTATGCTAGGGATGAAGACCGCGATCGTGCTTTTGCTGCGGGTTTCGATCGACATCTATCTAAACCTGTGCAACCCGATGTCTTGGTAGAGACTATAGTCAAGTTGAGGCAGCAAGGGCTAACAACTTAAAAAATTCAATTAATAATTGATAATTGGTAATGGGAATTGGGAATTGTGTTTGTAGTGACGACTTTAATCCTCATAAAACTCGCTCGGACTTGCATTCCTCACTACCAATGTATAATGCTTATTTTACCGGACACGAGCTGATCAACCAGACTCGATATCGACGGCAATCGCTCAACAGAGAAATATAAAAATTTGTATTTTTCCAACTATTCCACTTCTTGTGGGGTCGAGGTTCTAGCTCGCCTAAAATATGCAATTTCTATGCCGATTAGGTGATTGGTTTGTGTTAATATGCTAAAATATCCAACAACCACGCGGTAATTAGGTGGACAAACTTCAGACAGATATAGAGGCAATTTACTCTAAAATTGAGGAATTGCGCCTGGAACGCCAGCAGCTTAGTATTGCCGCTGCTGTCCCAGCCGGTGATTCGCCCCAAGCGATCGCCGATGCTTATCGGCGTCACGCCAGGGAAACAGCACAAGTGTCAGCAGAAGTCAAGGGGATTGATGATGCGATCGCAGCTCTGTCTGCTCAACTAAGTCAGAAACAGCAGCAATCGGTAAAGTTGCAAAGAATCACTCCGATGGAGCAGCAAGTTGAAGAAGGAAGAGCGCTCGCTCACGGACACGCGGAACGGATTAATGAACTGGCGGCGGAACTGGCGGCGGAAGTGAAGGGACTCAAAGCCATCGCCGACCAAATTAGTCCCAGCTACTGGCAGGTTTATTACAAGCCTTTTATTACGGGTTTTAAGAGTATTACTGTTCCCTACGTGCGATCGGACGGGGATGTTTGGACTATTGTCAATCGAGTAGTTTAGAGAGGCTGCGGGAGCAGAAATAATCAGCGCTCAAGACAATTTTTTTCCTGTCCCTATTCCTCTACCTCAACCTCGCAGCAATTGCTTAATAGTGCCGACCAATTCCTGTGGGTGAAATGGCTTGGCGATGTAAGCGTCGGCTCCTTGTTTCATTCCCCAGTAGCGATCGAACTCTTCACTTTTGCTCGAACACATTACCACCGGCAAATTTTGGGTTTTAGGGTCGCTTTTGAGCCGACGACAGACTTCGTAGCCGTTCATCCGGGGCATCACGATATCCAGAACGACTAAATCTGGGCGGTTAGCCTTGATTTGCTCTAGAGCTTCTACGCCATCACTCGCTACCGTGACGTTGAGTCCTCTACCTTTGAGCAAGTCGGCGATCATCTCCCGCAGAGTGACGCTATCATCAACAACCATAACTGTACTCATAAAGATACACTCATCAAAATACTCGGTAAGTGGGAAACTCAGCGTCTTTAGACCTGAGAGGGGTGGTTCGACGTAGCCCGCGCGAGCCACGACTAGGGCAGTTTTAACTGCCGCGACCATTCAATATGGCCTGCGGGAATGGTTCTTTCAAACGAGCGTGTATTTAGACCAGGGTAACAAACATATTTCCACCTAGTTTTTGCGTTGAAACTTTTACGAACTTCTGGTAATGTAGTACCGCTACATATATTACCGTTTTTGTGAAAATTTTAACTTTTTTTCCTGTAGCTGTCTACACAGATTTGACCCAATTATCAGCAAAACTTAGAAACACCTAAGTATCACGCCAACTGTTGACACCCTTGGTTAAAGATAACTTACCCACTTTTGTTGACTATCTTACTTTTTATTAAAATTACCGAGAAATCTCGGTTGACAGAGCTAGCTCTGTTTGTTAGTTTATCACTGTTATCTCAAGAATAGCATTTTTGCCTCAAACTCTGATTTTGTCCGTATCCTTTTCCCTGCTAGTAGGATACCTCAACCAAGGGCAGGGACAGAGCTGTTTGATTCTCTTGTAGGGGCAATCTCCCGTGGTTGCCCCCATCTCCCCATCTCCCCATCCACAGAAAATGAAACAGCCCTGCATCGTTGGTGGTCAGCCTTTCGGTAGACCTCTTGGTCAAGCTCAGATACGAGTATTTGGTGTTTTACTACCCAAAACCGGGAGTTGATTGTTGTAGCCAGTATCAAAACCCATTGGTCTAGGCGACGAGGCTTGTCTAGAGCCTTTAATCCCATTCACAACTGTTCCTAAGACAGAAGCACGGGAAATTTTTAGTCCTTCTAATGCTTGAGTGACCAGAGAGCGGTCGGTGCGCTCGATCTTCACCACCAACAATGTGCCATCAGTCTCAGCAGCCAGGATACGTGCATCCGCCAGCCCCACCAGCGGTGGAGTGTCATAAATTACTAAGTCGAAAAAGGTTTGAAATTGCTCCATGAGATAAAGCATTTTTTGGGATGACAACAGTTTAATCGGGTCATGGAGATTATGCCCAGCAGTCAGAACGAACAGGTTGTTTTCTTCTGGCGATTTTTGAATCGCGTCGTTGAGGCTGAGGTCTGTGGCGATCACATCCGTGAGTCCGCGCACGTTTGGTAAGCCTAACAACAGGTGAAGTTGAGGCAACCGCAAATCTGCATCTACCACCAACACTCGCAAACCAACACTTGCTGCCGTCTTCGCCAGGTGAAAAGCAATGGTAGACTTGCCATCGCCTTTTACCGCTGAAGTAATCACCAACGATCGCATCGATATCCCTGGACTTAGCAACCGGAGATTCGTATAAAGAGAGGCGAATGATTCTAGAAAAGAATAATCTAAATCTGTGCGGAACTTGTTGCTCCCCGCCTGTAACTGCCGACTCTTTGCCGGATCATCGGCAAAATTCTCCACCGCTGGTATACGATGATTCGATTTTTTGGTGATTCTTTTGAGTTTTTGCGATCGAGGCACTACACCTAAGATAGGTAGTTTAGTTCCCCACTTCACCTCTTCCGGCGTGTGGAAAACCTTGTCGAGAACCTCTACAAGAAAACCTACTGCTAGACCAAACAGTAAACTCAACACTAATGCGATCGCCAAATTTTTCGTCTTATTTGTAGGAGTCACCGATAAAGGACTGCCCTGTTCATTCGTCATGATCGATGGTTCCTTGATCACCGTCCACGGCGTGTCCTGTTGCCCCACAGCTAGCTTCAGCGTTTCCCGTTTAGATAAAAACACCTTCAGGCTCTCTGTCGCCACCCCTAACTCTCGATCTAAATCCCCATACTGTCGCATGACCGAAGGCAAATCTTTGATGGTTTTATTCAAATTATTTTCACTTGCCATCAGGCTTCGCTGCCGAGATTCTAGCTGCTGAATTTGACCTTGAACAGTCTTGAGCGTCGATTCAGCCTCTTTCTCCAACAGGCGACGCATATTTTTCTGCTTTTCTCGCAAAGACTGCATCGGCGGACTATCTTCACGATACTGGGTAGAACTAACTGCCAGTTGAGTTTCTAGCGTCTGGAGCTGACCTACTAATACCTCATACATTTTAGGGTTGATCGCCACTACTCCGGCTGTATTTCCTTGACTTAGCTGCTCCTTAAGATTTTTGTACAACTTCCTCGTTTCAGCAAGTTGCGCTTCAATGGAAATTAGCTGAGAGCTAATACCGCTTGCTTGGTCAGTAAAGCTTTTGCTGGTCTGATCTGGCAAGCTCAGGTTAGCTTGCTGGCGTAGCAATTGCAATTGTTGCTGCAGCTTATCTACTCGCATCCGCAGCGCTGGGAGCTGGCTATCAATATACGCCATACCACTTCTCGTCTGCTTCAGGCGCTCTTGGCGGCTATACTCTAGATAGTATTTGGAAACAGTACCTAAAACAGACTTAATTTTATCCGGGTCTTGATCCTGGTAAGTGAACTCTATAATTTTTGTGCCAGCTTCTTTCCCATCTTTGGAATAGATAATGCGGTTAATTTTTAACTGATTATTGATTTGCGTATAAGTAATATCTCCATAATTAGCTTGCACTTTCTTTAATAGTGGAATCAAAAGTTTCGGGCTCTTTAGAACTCGCAACAGAGTCGGATAATCTACCATACTGCTGTCTTCGACAGAGGAACCGACTTTGTTAACTTCATCAGCGCTAAAATTAGCACTCTGAGACTGAATCAATAATTGAGACAATCGACCTTCAGCCGTGATTGGCTCTACTAAAACCTGGACCCCACCTTGATAGAACCTGTTAATTTTCTTCGTTTTCCACAGTACCAGCGACCCAGAAATTCCGCCCAGCAAAAGTGCGACCGCCAGCATAATCCCCATTCTTCTTTGCACTACGGCAAACAACCAGCCCAAATCCAAAGGCTGTTGCTCATCGCTAATTTCGGTATTCTCTAGAGAGATACCATGCGCTGCTTGAGGCTGAACTCCATTGCGCTTCGAGACCGTTGGCTGGAAATTGTATCCTGTACTCATAGGAAAATTTGGGTTTGAAACCCCGTCCTAAAAGGACGGCTTTACAGTTCTCCACGAGTTGTAAGCTAGAAACCTACAATCCGTTGGTTTTGCATTTTGACACAGGCGTTTTCCTGTGTAAAAATCGTGTATGCCAATGCGGTTTTTTTTTGCATCCTCGCCACCTATAGCGGTTATCAAGCGTGGTGAGGTATGCCCTAGGCCCTAGGCCCTATGCCCGTCGGGTACCTCATCTTTCGCTCGAAAGGCTATATATAGCATTTCCCACTGTTCAACCCTCACTAACAAATTTTATCTAGGCAACCTGATAAGCCCCAAGTTGTTCAGGAATGATAGGATCGCATTACCAGTGCTGGGTAATGCCAGAACGGCAGCAGCGGGACTTAAAATCTGATTAACGGTGTCTATTAGTGTGGCTGTATTAGAGCGCCTGACTACAATGATATCTTTACTGTGGACAACGGGGTTGGTCAGCTCATTGATTCCTTGAGCAAAATCAATTTCTACCATCCGCCGAGAAACAGTGCCGTCAAAATTGAGGCGGATGAGTTCCACCGAAGTCTTTTTAGCTCTACTGGTATTGAATCCTCCTGCCGCCATCAACGCTTGGTTCAGGGTGGTGTTGCTTGCCACCTCCACCACTCCTGGCCTGACTATTTCCCCGACCACGTTCACTTGAATCCTAGCCGGAGAAAAGCTAGCCTCAGCGATTTGAGATACTTCTGCCGGATTGATTTCCGTCGCAGTCAGAATGACAATGGAATCTCCATCTTGCACGATCGTATCTTGATTGACATCACCGCTTTCCAAAAGTTGCCAGAGGTTGACGGTAAAGATTTTTTCTTTACCAGCACTGGTGGGGCGGCGCACTAGAACTTGGCGAATGTCAGCTTGAGGCTTGAGACCTCCAGCTAGCTGAATCGCCCGTGTCACAGTTGGCAGTCCTTGGACGCTTTGACCCGATGACGTATCTCCTCCGACCACAACATACCGTCCCGGTCGGACTACCTCTCCTACCACTGCCACTGTGCGAGCTTGATTGGCGGGGGAGGCAAAGGTAGACATAGCAATTTGGCGGGCTTCTTCTAGATTTACTGCGGTCGCAGTGGGTATGAAAATGGCATCTCCATCCCGCAAGGTAATATCCACAGGCACATTGCCTGTCTGTAAGTATTGCCACAGATCGAAGGTGGTGGTTTGGATTTGACCCACTCCGCCCGCTCGTCGGCGCAGCTCTACCCGCCGAATGTCAGCGACTTGGGTCACGCCCTGAGCTTTTTCTACAGCTTGCACTAAAGTGGGAAATTGTACAGAAGGGACATTGCCTGCTCCTGAGTTGAGGGCAAGGGTATAAGAGCCTGGGCGGTTAACTTCTCCTGAAATCCAGACGTTGAGAGGCCGCGTTGCTTGCAGACTGAGTGTAACCTGGGGGCGTTTGAGAATAGGTTTGTAGGCTTGGGAAATAGCCGTACTTGCTTCCTCCAGAGTCAGTCCTTGGATAGAGATACTGCCAATTAGAGGTAACTGGATCACCCCACCCGCAGGAATCTGGTAGGTGCCACTGAATTGGGGCAAGTCGAAAATATCGATGCGGAGGTTGTCTCCGCCTCCGAGAGTGTAAGTACCGCTTGGGTTGGAGGATCTGACTCTCACAGGAGCGATCGCACCATTCCGTGAAGTTGGTTGCTGGGCGATTGTCGGCTGCGGGGAAGCTACATCAGTTATAGCTAACAGGCTCAGACCAGTCAGTATTGGGATTATTTGTCTAGGCAAACTTGCGTTCACAATATTACAATGTAATTTGATTAGTTACTTTAGCGTAACCTAGTGAGTAAAAAACTGCCAAACTATCGGTTCTAAGTAGAAGGCAAAAGGCAAAGAGCATTCGTCATAAGAGAAAATACTTAAGTCGCCGGCTCTATCGCTCTGACAATAGACATCTTGCATAATAATTGTGGAGCCGGCATCCTGCCTGTTCAAAATTGTTTTTTTTGGAGAGGTCTAATATTGAGAAACGTTTGAATATAAAAATCCTGTGTCCGCTAGTCGCCTAGATAAATCAGAATCTCAGTCACGAAGAGTCCTGATAATGTGAAGAAACAGCCAAATCAAGAGAAATATTTAAGGTTGGACTAGAAATGAAAGAAATTATCCGCGAGCCTTTATTTTTGCTGATTCTTGTGGCGATCGCAGTTATTGTAATGATGTTGATGTATCAAGCAGTAGCCAGAGATCAAAAATTCGGAATCAAGGTAGAAAAATTTTTTGGTGGCATACTTCTGTTTGCTATTTCAGGAGCGACTGGTGCAGGAGTTATGCCTTTTAGCAAGTTGCATCCGGCTGTGATGGCAGGCCGCGACACAACTATGCCCACTGTTGTCGGACAGATCGTAATTTATGGTGCTTTCCTGTTCATATTATCTCCTCGTCTACGTTCGACGCTGAAAGATTATTTAAAAGCATTATTGATTACTATGACTAGCGATCCGTCTTTAGCGGTGCTTTTATTCATGATATCGTTCTCGGTGTTATGGTCAGATTCTACTGATGTTAGCTTAAAAAACGGTTTAGTGATTTTAGAAACAACTTTTATCGCTATCTACATAGGAAAACAATATAGTTGGCAAGAGCTATATCCTTGGTGGCGCACGGTTAACTTATTCGTTCTATTATGGAGTTTGGTCAAAACTAATGGGGATGCGGCTGGGTGCTGGAATGGAATATTAGGCCATAAGAACCAGTTTTCATTTTTCATGGCTCAAACATCGGTTTTGTGGTTTTTGTTTGCCTTTTACTCCCCGAAGAATCGCCGTTTGGCGATTGTCTTCGGTTTGTTAGCTTCCTTGGGAGTCCAAAAAGGATGTAGCGGGGCAAGTCGAATCTTGGTTGTTATTTTATTGGGTCTTTGCTTTTATTTCAGCGTCATCAAAAAATTGCCGGTTCAGTGGGCTGTCGTTTCAGTCATACTTTTCCTAATCATCAGTATTGGTCTAGCAATTGTGGTGATTAATAATCTCGAGGCGATCGTTGTCGGTGGTCTCCAAAAAGATATGACGTTGACAGGGCGAACGGAATTTTGGCCACAAATCGTAGAAAAAATCAATGAAAGGCCTGTGTTCGGCTATGGAGTTGCTGGTTTTTGGCAACCTTGGCGCGGTTTGGAAAATCCTGCTCACGGTATTATTATAGTTAAAAGCCAATTTGTCCCGCCCCATTCTCACAATGGCTTTTTAGACTTAGCCTGCGATTTAGGTTGGGGGGGATTGATATTATTTGTGTTGTCATTTTTAAACAATATTGTGAAGGGAGTGGTGTATTTAACCCGCGCGCGACTGCCGGAAGGTGGCTTGCCTCTTTTCATCTTGACCTATACACTAATGACAAACCTGACGGAAACAGGTCTTTTTGGGTCAACCAGCGTTTGGTTTTGGTACATTGTCATGTCAGTCCGCCTTAGCCTAGACGTTTCAGAAAAGAGTTGAACTGAAAGAGAGCTATTTCAAAAAATCACCTGCTGTGTAACGAATCGAAAATTTATGATATTAGACAAGCTCTTTGCATTTATCGATAGACTCAGCCCAGGACTGCGTAAGGTGATTATCAACACAACTTGGCTGTTTGCTGACAAGATCTTGCAGCTAGGTGTGGGTCTGCTAGTAGGGCTTTGGGTCGCTCGTTACCTACAACCAGAGAGATTTGGCTTGCTCAACTATGCGATGGCGACAGCGGGACTATTTGCTCCGGTTGCTAGCCTTGGGTTGAAGTCGATCGCGATTCGCGACCTATCTAGAGATTCGTCTAATAAGGAAGAAATTCTCGGTACAGTTTTTGTCTTAAAAAATATCGGTAGCTGGATAGCTTTATTTTTAACGGTAGGAACAGTGATTCTGTTGAATCCTACGGAACCCTATACTCAATTGTTGGTAGGGATAGCAGCATTCGTCAGCCTGTTTCAGCCTTTTGAAACCATAGATTTCTGGTTTCAGTCGCAAGTGCAATCAAAATATACTGTTATGTCTGCAAATTCCGCTTATTTAATTATGAGCATAGTGAAAATTATACTCATTAATCTCCGAGCTTCACTGATCGCATTTTCCTGGGTGATGGCTACGGAGTCTGCTTTGAGGGCTTTGGGATTGGTGATTGTTTATCAAGTGAATGGGAATCAAATACTAAGGTGGCGATTCAGCGGGAAGCTGGCGGTAGAAATGCTCCAGCAAAGCTGGCCGCTGATTTTGTCGGACTTTATGATCTTCATTTATATGCAGATCGATCAGATCATGATGAAACAGCTTAGTAGCGCTGAAGAATTAGGACTGTATGCAGCAGCAGTCAAAGTTTCTGGACTATGGTATTTTGTGCCTCTGGCTATAGTCGGCTCTGTTTTTCCATCGATTGTTAAAGCTAAAGACATTGGTGAAACTGTTTATAATGACCGCCTGCAAAAACTCTTATATTTAATGGCTGTCATATCATATGCAGTGGCAATTCCTGTGACGCTGTTTGCGGAGCCGATAGTGAATATTCTGTATGGAAAAAACTATCTTGGTGCTGCTCCCTCTTTAGCAGTCCTGATTTGGGCTGGGCTGTTTGTTTGTTTGGGAAGCGCCAGAAGTACATGGCTAATCACGGAAGGGCTGTTGAATCTTTCGGCCACTACAACCGCTGTGGGTGCGGTGGTTAATATTATTTTGAACTTGATTTTAATTCCCCGTTATGGTGGTTTGGGAGCAGGTATTGCCACTCTGATTGCACAAATGGCGGCTTCTTATGTAGCTCACGCATTTTATCCGGAAACTAGAAAGATGTTTTGGATGCAAACGAAAGCTATTTTTATGATCGGTATTATCAAAGAAATACGTCAATTTTTATCTACGAAATAAACAAAATAGATGGATATATAGCAATCCTAAATCAGTTTCAATAACTTCCAGGCGTTTCGCCTCTTAATCAATGTCACTTGTCACTCGGGAGCGTGTCACTTTTGCAATAAGTATAAATGCTCAGAAAAAGCAGAATAGTAGCTTTGAGCTATTGTTGAGCAAAATAGGCGAAAATAGTAATGTAAGGATTCAGGTCTTTGATTGGGGAATAAGAGAAAGCATGAAAAAGTTACAAGAATGGGCAGATAAGCTGATACGCAGCTAGATTGTATAATATAAATATAAAATAAGCGCTCATTAGTTATAATGTATGCCAGCCAAAA